>JAFTKE010000184.1 GCA_017456045.1 Oscillospiraceae bacterium | reverse complement strand
CCTAATAAATTGTGGTATGATCGCCACCGGCGATCATTAGGATCTTGATTCGCTGCGCGACGCACCGCCCCCGGGGGAAGGGAGCGGCTTCGCCGCAAAACCACTTTTTTGACAGTCTGCAAAAGTGTGCGAAGCACACTTTTGGTGATCAGCCATGCTGATCACACACCCCTCCGAGCCGCCTTCGGCGGCCCACCTCCCCTCAAAGGGGAGGCTTGAGATACGTACCTTTCCTTAACTAAGTGACATTGCCCAAAGGGGAGGGCTTTAGAAACGTAAACAGTGATCAAGGGGCGCACATCCACGATCGCTCCGGCCACAGCGGATATCATTCGTCAACGGACTTCAGCCGCTCCAGGATCCCGATGACACGATCGATCTGCCTATCCCTATCTGGCCCCTTCTGTATAGCAAGGATCTGCAGCTCCCAGTCCGGAAAATGTTCCGTATACCGACATCTCACTTTCTCCAAAATACGCCAGATCTCCTCTGCATCCGCCTGTTCGATCATCAAAAGTAGCTCGTCCATTATATCCCCTCCCCATTATTTCCCCATATATGATAACACTTTGTTTGTATCATTTCAACACCCAAACCGCTATACTGATACCAAAAAGTTATCGAGGTGTTATCATGGCGACTAACAAGATCCAAACTGGCATCCGTTTCGAGCCGGAATTGCTTTACAAGATCAGCTGCATCGCCAAGGACAACAAGCGTTCCCTGAACGCCCAGCTGGAATACCTGGCTCAGCAGTGTGTCAAGGAGTACGAAAGCGCTAACGGCCCCATCCAGATCGATGAGGACGCCCTATACCGCAAATAAACGGCACACGGTATACGCAATGCCATTAGTGACATTGCGCATACCGTGTGTTTCGCACATATCAAAGCCCCCGTTGCTTTTTCGGGTTCTATAATAAATGTTGGGGTCAGGCGATGAGCCTGACCCCAAAGTCATAAAAAATAAGTTGAGCATAGAGACCAAAAACCTTACAATAAATGTACCCCTACAAAAACCGAAAGGAGATCTCTATGCTCAATCAGGATTATACATCAAAACTTCTCAATTTGGAAGATGTCATCGTCACAAAAGCAGAGAATATTTCCAACCAACTTCATATCCATATCGAACTGCCCAGAAGATCACATATTTGTCCATGCTGTGGCGCCAATACTGACCGGGTCCATGATTATCGTATGCAGATCATCAAGGATGTCCCTCTTGCCAGAGATACTTACCTGCACCTTCGCAAGCGTCGGTATCGTTGCAGTTGTGGCAAGAGGTTCTTTGAAAAGAATATGTTCCTTCCTCGCTATTACCGAGTCACCAGCAGACTCGTGGCGCAGATCATCCAGGAGTTTAGAAAAATAGTCCCCACCACCGAGATCGGCAGCCGCTTCAATGTGTCTGCCGTTACCGCCATGCGCTATTTCAACTGCTTCAATCAGAGGGTGACAGAGCTTCCGGAAGTCCTCTCACTGGACGAGTTCAAGGGCAATTCCGGTGGCCAAAAGTATAACAGCATCATCGTAGACCCCCAAAACAGAAACGTGCTGGATATCCTCCCCAATCGCTATGAAAGCGATCTTGTAAGGTATTTCTCACATTTTTCTTCCAAAACAAAGGTGAAATACTTCGTTTGTGACATGAATCCCCATTTTCGGAACGTTGCTCATATCTGCTTCCCCAATGCCACCATCGTTGCAGACAGATACCATGTGATCCGACAAGTCTACTGGGCTATGGAACGGGTCAGAAAGAACGAACAAAACAAGCTCCCCGACAGACACAGAAGGTATTTCAAGAGATCTCGCTTCCTGCTGATGAGACCGATGGAGAAGCTGACTGATGACGAAAAGGACCGGCTGGCTCTTATGTTTGAGATCGCTCCCAGGCTCGCCGATGCTTACCGTGTAAAAAACGAATTCCTTACTGTCATACGATCCAAGTCTTCTGAGGAAGGCAAGCAAAAGCTGAAAGACTGGTTGTTATCTGTCGAGGTGATGGACTTGCCTGAATTCCACGATTGTACCAAGGCGTACCATAATTGGTTCCAGGAGATATTGAACTCCATGGATGTCCCCTGGTCAAATGGCTTCATCGAAGGTTGCAATAACAAAACAAAGGTCTTGAAAAGGGTCTGCTTCGGTATGCGTAATTTCAACAACTTTAGAAAGAGGATCCTTTTCTGTAATACATAAAAATCGTGCCGGAGCTTCCGCTCCGACACGACCTAAAAGTATTTCTATTTTGGCTCTACCCCAACTATTGACATAGAACCAAAAGAAATGACCCTTGATCGTTGTTTCTCGAAAAACATACGATCAAGGGTCACTTCTGTTCATTCTTGGTATCTAACATCATTGGTTACCTCGCTATTCTACAGGATAGACATCTGCTTTTTTATCGCTCCACAGCTTCGAACCATTCCAAATCATTTCATAGCCTCATCAGCAAGGCGGGCTTGTATGTCGATGGTATGGATGATATCCGGCGATGTCTTTTTTCGATCCCTTGCTTTCGAAACGATCGGATGAGGTGTCGGAAGGAAGATCTCTGTTTCGTCACTACAGTACGGATAGGGTACGATACAGCTGCTCTGATCTTTTTACTGTTTCAATGGTTCGTAGGACTCATTTCTCTTTTGGATGCCGAGATGTAAGCTTTTCGATCCACTGTTTACCAGAAGTTTTCCGACCGTTCTTTTTCAGGATCTGGGAGGTTTTACTTGTACATTGGTATCACCTCTTGTGACTATAAGATAACACACCGGTAGGGATTTTGCAATATGGGATATCATACAAAATACACAAAACCATTTTGTATAACTCGCAGATTTTATGTATCCTGCACAAGCGCCCATTGACATCCCTCCTCCACCCATGCTATAATGGACACGATGGGCGGCCTAAACGGCCGCCCATTTTCGTCATATCCCACCTCGACCTGTAACATCTAAAACTTTGTAGGGCGAAGGCATGATTAGAAGAGGTGTGATCGCCCCCGGCGATCATTGCATCATGATTCGCTGCGCGACGCACCGCCTTCGCCGCCGCTGATCGCTTGCGATCAGCGGAAATAGCCCCGTATTTTTTCTGTGTGCCCTTGCAAAGCAAGGGCACCGGCGTGGGCATGCCTACGCCCTACATATGGATGCATAAAGATTTAGATGATACAACATAGTAGGGGCGAGCATCATCCCATCTGCTCCAGATAGATCAGAAGCACCGCGATATCCGCCGGGCTGACCCCGGAGATCCTCCCCGCCTGCCCGATGGACATGGGTCGGATCTCGGCTAGCTTCTGCCGGGCCTCCAGCCGCAGGCCCTGGATCTTCTCATAATCAAGCTCCGGAGGCAGCAGCCGGGACTCTTCCTTCCGGAACTGCTCCACCTGCTTCTCCTGCCGCTGGAGATACCCTGCGTACTTCAGCTGGATCTGCACCTCCTCCGTCACTGCGGCGGGAAGCGCCGGGCGGCTTTCATCGAAGGGGGCGATGTCGGCATAGCTGACGTTGGGCCGCCGCAAAAGATCTGCCAGCCGGGCAGAGCTGGTCACCGGTGTGGAATCCCGGCTGGCCAGCATCTCATCCAGGGCCGCCGACTTGGGCACACCGTTGCTCTCCAGCCGCCGGATCTCCCGGCGGACCATCTCATATTTTTCCTCCACCTGAGCCAAACGCTCCGGCGGCACCAGTCCCACCGCCGCGCCGATGTGGGTCAGCCGCTGGTCGGCGTTGTCCTGCCGGTGCAGCAGCCGATACTCCGACCGACTGGTCATGATCCGGTAAGGCTCCTGGGTGCCCTTGGTCACCAGATCATCGATCAGGGTGCCGATGTAGCTGGTGTCCCTGGTCAAGATCAGGGGGACTTTCCCCTGGAGCTTCAATGCGGCGTTGATCCCCGCGATCAGCCCCTGGACCGCCGCCTCCTCATAGCCGGAGGTGCCGTTGAACTGCCCCGCGCCATAAAGGCCGGAGACCTTCTTGCACTCCAGTGTCGGCAGCAGCTGGGTGGGGTCGATGCACTCATATTCGATGGCATAAGCGGGGCGCATCATCTCCGCGTTTTCCAGCCCTGGGATGGTCCGAAGCATCTGCAGCTGCACGTCCTCCGGCAGGCTGGAGGAGAAGCCCTGGATGTACATCTCCTCCGTATCCAGCCCGCAGGGCTCGATGAACAGCTGATGCCGCTCCTTGTCGGCGAACCGCTCCACCTTGGTCTCGATGCTGGGACAGTACCGAGGCCCCACCCCCACGATCGTCCCGTCATACATGGGACTGCGGTGCAGGTTCTCCCGGATGATCCGGTGGGTCTCGGCGTTGGTGTAGGTCAGATAGCACACGGCAGAATTGTCCACCTTATGCTCGGTGCGGAAGGAGAAAGGCTCCGGAGTCTCATCACCGGGCTGTAGCTCCATTTTGGAAAAATCGATGCTCCGCCGATTGATCCGGGGCGGTGTGCCGGTCTTGAACCGCCGAAGGGCCAACCCTAGCGCCCGTAGACGCTCCGCCAGCCCCACTGCCGCGTGCATCCCGTCCGGGCCGGACACCTCCACGCTTTCGCCGATGATGATGGTGCTGTCCAAAAAGGTACCGGTGGCGATGATCACGGCCTTGGCATCGTAGATGGCCCCCAGCTTGGTCCGAACGCCGGTGACTGCACCCTCCTCCACCAGGATATCCACGATCTGGGCCTGCTTCAGCTCCAGCCCCTCCTGGCGCTCCAGAGTATGCTTCATATATTCCTGATATCTGCGACGATCGGCTTGCGCCCGCAGGGAATGGACCGCTGGCCCTTTGCCCCGGTTGAGCATCCGGTACTGGATGCAGCAGGCATCCGCCGCCAGTCCCATCTCGCCCCCCAGCGCGTCCAGCTCCCTGACCAGATGGCCCTTGCCGGTGCCACCGATGGCAGGATTGCAGGGCATGTTCCCCACCGCGTCCAACGAGATGGTGAACAGGATCGTTTTGAGCCCCAGCCGAGCCCCGGCCAACGCCGCCTCGATCCCAGCATGCCCCGCCCCGATCACAGCGATATCGCAGGAACCTGCATGATAAGTCATATGATCCCTCCTTAGGGATGTAAGATCATCGTTTTGCGGCGAAGCCGCTTCTTGCCCCCCTCATTTATGAGGGGGGTGGACGAGCGTAGCGAGGCCGGGGGGAGTCCGAATATATCACCGTGTCACCGATCATACTCCCCCCGCCCCTGCATTTCGCTTGGGGCACCCCCCTCATAAATGAGGGGGGCATGGGAGCGGCTTCGCCGCTTTACGCCTCTTCCTCCGCTGCCTGCATCTTCTCTTCCTTCGGCATCACGAAGGGCTTGCACACCACCTCGCAGCGGTTGATCGGAGTGCCCAGGGCATGGAACTTCTCCTCATACCCGGTCATGATCCCCACGATGCCGTCCTTGTGCAGATCCCGGGTCAAGTTCTTGACCTCCAGACCGCAGGCGGCGAACTCCTCCACGGAGAACTCGAACAGAGGAGCATTGTCGGTCTTGAAATGGAACTCGCCTCCGGTGCGCACCACCCGGCAGTACTTGTCCAAAAAGCCCCGATGGGTCAGCCGCCGCTTGGCGTTCTTCTTCCGGGGCCAGGGATCCGGGAAATTGATGAACAGCCGGTCGATCTCCTCACGACTGAAGATGT
This sequence comes from Oscillospiraceae bacterium, assembly GCA_017456045.1. Classification (GTDB taxonomy): domain Bacteria; phylum Bacillota; class Clostridia; order Oscillospirales; family Oscillospiraceae; genus Faecousia. The sequence continues at coordinate 11,368 of JAFTKE010000184.1, read as the reverse complement.
CCTCGATGTTGGCAACGTCCATATCGATGAAGAAAACGTTCTTAAGCCCCATGGCTTTGGCCTTCTCCATGGCCACCACCATGGCCTCCCGGCAGCGCTCCACCGCGATCAGCAGCACCTGGGGGTCAGCCTGGGCCGTCTCGGCAGTGAACTTGCCCTTGCCGCAGCCCACCTCCACCCAAAGGGCGGTGCAGTCCGGCTTCAAGGAACGCCAGTTCCCCTTCAAAGCGGCAGGCTCGGCGATCCGATAGTCCGCGCACTTCTCCATCCGGGGCTCCAAATTCCGCATCCGTCTCATCCTCATGATGATATCCTCCTAAAAGCAGCAAAAAACGCCGCATATTCTTTCAGCTTAGCATTATACCAGACGAACCGCAGAAAATCCAGTCTTCCATAAAAAAACCTCTGGATTATCACCGGAAACTATGATACGATATACAAAATGCGACACCAGGAGGTAAACGACCATGAGAGGCATCCCTTCCCTGATCACCGATATCCGCAAAAAGGTCTTCACCGAGGTGGCCCGGATGGCCTACTCCGGCAAGGGCTACGAGCACGCCGACGACCTGCCCTATATCATCGTCCCCGGCGACCAGCCCCTGCACCGGGAATCCGTGTTCCTGGAGCGTGCCATCGCCGGCGAGCGGGTGCGGCTTGCCATGGGCTTGAACCTGCGTCCCATCCAGACCCGTCATCTGCTGACCGAGGGCATGGACCAGGCCGCCATCGCCGAGCAGTACTATGAGCCCCCGCTGATCAACATCATCCCCTACGCCTGCCACGCCTGCCCCACCAACCAGTACCGGGTGACGGAGAACTGCCAGAACTGCCTGGCGGCCTCCTGCCAGCAGGTGTGCCCCCGTGGCGCGATCAGCTTCGTCAACGGCAAGAGCCAGATCGACCAGAACAAGTGCATCAAGTGCGGCAAATGCGCCACCGCCTGCCCCTATAACGCGATCATCCATATGCAGCGCCCCTGCGCCGCCGCCTGCGGCATGGATGCCATCGGCTCCGACGAGCACGGCAGAGCCGTGATCGACCAGATGAAGTGCGTCTCCTGCGGCCAGTGTCTGGTGAGCTGTCCCTTCGGCGCGATCGCAGACAAGGGCCAGATCTACCAGCTGATCCAGTCCATCCTGAAGGGCGACCAGGTGATCGCCATCGTGGCCCCGGCCTTCATCGGCCAGTTCGGCAAGCATTCCACCCCTGAGAAGTTCGTCTCCGCCATGAAGGTGCTGGGCTTCGACCGTGTGGTGGAGGTGGCCGTGGGCGCGGATATGTGTACCATCGAGGAAGCCAAGGACTTTTTGGAGAAGGTCCCGGCGGAGCAGCCCTTCATGGCCACCTCCTGCTGCCCGGCCTGGCATTCCATGGTCCATAAGCTGTTCCCCGCCCAGTCTAAGAACATCTCCATGACCCTGACCCCCATGGTCTTCACCGCCCGTCTCATGAAGAAGAAGCACCCCGGCTGCAAGGTGGTCTTCGTAGGCCCCTGCGCCGCCAAGAAGCTGGAGGCGATCCGGGCGGACATCCGCTCCGATGTGGACTTCGTGCTGACCTTCGAGGAGCTGCAGGGTATGTTCGAAGCCAAGGAAGTGGACTTCGAGACCATCGAGCCCACCGAGACCCTGAACGAGGGCACTGCCGCGGGCCGTGGCTTCGCCGTCTCCGGCGGTGTGGCCCAGGCTGTGACCGACGTGATCCACCAGACCCACCCGGATATGGAAGTGAAGACCGCCCGTGCCGAGGGCCTGCGGGAATGCCGCAAGCTCATGACCTTGGCGAAAGTGGGCAAGTATAACGGCTACCTGCTGGAGGGCATGGCCTGCCCCGGCGGCTGCGTGGCCGGTGCCGGCACCCTGCTCCCCGTAGACCTGGCCGCCAAGGTGGTGGGCAAATACCAGGACGAGGCCACCCAAAACAGCCCCCTGGAAAGCCCCTACCGGGACGAAGGCCACACCCTGGACTGACTCCCATCCCCAACGAACGTCGTATCCTGTTGCGCCTGATCTGTGCTGGATCTTTGTCGTAGGGCGAAGGCATGATCAGAAGAGGTGTGATCGCCCCCGGCGATCATTGCATCATGATCCGCTGCGCGACGCACCGCCTTCGCCGCCGCTGATCGCTTGCGATTTGCGGAAATACAATGCATTCGTCTATTTTGTGTGCCCTTGCAATGCAAGGGCACCGGTGTGGGCATGCCCACGCCCTACAGTATAACACTGTACTACATATGATACATACAGGGAGGAAAGAAAATGGACCTGATCAAGCAGCGCATCCTCAAAGACGGCATCGTCGCCCCCGATAGCGTATTGAAAGTGGATAGCTTCCTGAACCACCAGCTGGACATCGATCTGATCGAGCAGCTGGCCCAGGAGTTCTGCCGCCGGTTCCAGGGTGCCCCCATCACCAAGGTACTGACCATCGAGACCTCCGGCATCGCCATGGCCTACCCCGTGGCCCGCGCCCTGGGCGTCCCTCTGGTGTTCGCCAAGAAGTCCCACTCGATCAAGCTGGACGGCGAGGTGTACGAGGCAGAGGTGGAATACTTCCCCAAGCGCCGCCCCCAGAAGGTCGTGGTAGCGAAGAAATACCTGTCCCCCACCGACCATGTGCTGATCATCGACGATATCCTGGCCAACGGCTTCGTCCTCCAGGGACTGATCTCCCTGGTGGAATCCGCAGAAGCCACAGTGGAGGGCCTGGGCATCGTGATCGAGAAGGGCTTCCAGGAAGGCGGCCACCGCCTGCGCAACCTGGGCTACCGCTTAGAATCCCTGGCGATCATCGATGCCATGGACCCCGCCACCGGCACCATCACCTTCCGGGACGAAGAATAAGATACGAGATACGAGATATGAGATACGAGATAAGCCTCCGATGAGGGATATCTCGTATCTCATATCTAAAAATGAAATGACCCTTGACTTTCGTAGCTTACGAGAAGTCAAGGGTCATTCCACTTCACTGTTGGGTTCTATCATGGTTAACCTCCATTTCTGCGGTATCGGCGTGGCTTTCAGTGACAAAACTTGAATCACTTCCGTGGCATTCATTTTTCCTCTTACGAACGAAATATACTTGGCGATATATATCAAACGGAAGATTTAAGGAAAGCCTTCGCCGTTATTTTGGAAGATCCATCTAGGAGTTTGGATCTTAGAAGAGGTGTTCCTCTTCGTGTCATTATAGTAACACACCACCCTCCCTTTTTCAAGTTGGTATTTTGTACGAATTGAACATATCTCATTCGTACAAAACGCAGATTCTAGTCATTTTGCCCAACTCTCCATTGACTTCCTACCCCTTTCATGATATGATGGACACGATGGGGCGCTCCAGTCGGAGCGCCCCATCTATCTTTCTTCACGGCTCCGCCGCCACGATCTCATCCAGCACCCTGCCCATCCGGGTGATCATGCTCACCACCAGGGCATTGCCCATGCAGAAATAGCGCATCCGGTCCGGCATCCCGGCGGTCCAGTCATCATCGAAGCCCTGGAGCCGCTCCGCCTCCACCGGGGTCAGCAGCCGCAGCTTCCCGTTGCCGGGATCGCACACCACATGGGTGGACCGGTTCAAGGTGGACTCACTGGTGAGCATGGTGCGCCCCGGACGGTCCCAGGGATCCGGGAAAGCCACCGGCCCTTCGGAGAACACATACTCATGTCCCCCCGCCGTGGTGCGGGGGATCTTTTTCGCGCCTTTGAGATACACCCACTTCTCCAGCTTGTCGCTGGTGAGGAAATAGCTTTCATCGGCGAAGGGCTGGAGGATGTCCCCCAGCAGCACAGGGCTCTCCACCTTCTCCACAGGCCGGGCGGTGAACACCTGTCCCTCATGCATCACCCCCGTGTTCTCGAATCCGAAGGCGAACTTATCGCTGACCGTCACGATGTCCCGCTCCAGCACCGTCTCCTTCATGGGCTCGATGCCGTATACCGGGAAGGCCTTGGCCATCAGGCCCTCCGCCCCCATGATCTTGTCCGGCGCGATCTTTTCCATGGTCCGGCCGTACACCGTATCGTCCCGGTAGGCGAAGATGAAGATCCTCCGCCGCCGCTGGGACGCGCCATAGTCCGCCGCGTTGATCACCCGCCACTGGGCGCTGTACCCCAGCTCCGCCAGGCAGGCGAGGATGATGCCGAAATCCCGTCCCCGCTGCTTGGCGGGAGACTTCAGGAGCCGGTCCACGTTCTCCAGCAGACAGAAGGCTGGCTTCTTGGCGATCAGCATATCCCGGATCTGCCACCACAGCACGCCCTTCTTGCCCTCGATGCCCTGGGAAGAAGCCAGGGTGTGGGCCACGGAATAGTCCTGGCACGGGAAGCCTCCCACCAGCAGCGTATGGTCCGGCACCGCAGACTTCGCCACTGTGGAGATGTCGTCCCCGGTGCGGTAGTTCCCCTCCAGATCGGCGCATTCGCCGAAATGGCCCACATAGCAATCATGGGCCCATTGCTTTTTCGCCCCCGGCTCCCACTGGGAGAACCATTTGGTCTCCCACCCGGACTCCAGCCGGTCGAACCCCAGGCGGAACCCGCCCACACCGGCGAACAGCTCACAAATCGTTTTTTCCATAAAAAAGCCCTCCTGCGATCAAGTCGATCTTCTCGCTCATCCATCCGGCAGCTTCCAGCCCTCACAGCCGTGGGGGCGATATCCGGACGCTGTCATTATACGATACTTTCGCCCCGATCTCAACACCGATACTTGAAAAACCTTCTGCAAAAGCATATAATATACCTAACTTTTTTCACTTTAGGAGGTCATCATGGAAGTCACCCTCAAGGACCTGACCAAGATCTTCCCCGGCAAGGGCAAGCACGCCGCCGATGTGGTGGCGGTGGACCACGTGGACCTGCAGATCCCGGACGGATGCCTGCTGGGCCTGCTGGGCCCCTCCGGCTGCGGCAAAAGCACGGTGCTGAACCTGCTGTCCGGACTATTGGCCCCCACCGAGGGCAAGATCTTCTTCGGCGACCAGGATGTCACCGACCTTCCCCCGGAGAAGCGGGGCGTGGGTCTGGTGTTCCAAAGCTACGCCCTCTACCCCCACCTGACCGTGCTGCAAAACATCCTCTTCCCCCTGCAAAACCTGCGGGGCAAGGACAAGCTGACCAAAGAGGAGATGCTCCAGAAAGCCACAGAGGCCGCCAAGCTGGTCCAGATCGATACCCTGCTGGACCGCAAGCCCAGCGAGCTGTCCGGCGGCCAGCAGCAGCGGGTGGCGATCGCCCGGGCGCTGGTGAAGATGCCGAAGCTCCTTTTGCTGGATGAGCCCCTTTCCAACCTGGACGCCAGATTGCGGCTCCAGACCCGGGAGGAGCTGCGCCGGATCCAGAACGAGACGGGGATCACCACCATCTTCGTCACCCACGACCAGGAGGAGGCCATGAGCATCTCCGACCTGATCGTGGTGATGAAGGACGGCAAGATCCACCAGATCGGCAAGCCCCAGGACATCTACGACGATCCCCAGGACCTGTTCGTGGCCAAATTCCTGGGCACGCCCCCGATCGACCTGTTCGACGGCTATACCAAGGATGGGAAGCTGTGGATCGGCGAAGAAGCGGTGATGGATGTGGATGGGGACTATGACGGCCACCTGACCGTGGGCATCCGCCCGGAGGGCTTCGTCCCCAGCCAGACCGGTGCCTTCACCTGCGGCTTGCAGCGGCTGGAGGTCATGGGCCGGGACGTCAGCGTGGTGTGCCAGCATCCCTTCTTCATCGGCGACACCTTCCGGGCGATCATCGACTCCGACGACATCCCCAAGGTCACCGGCTCCACGATCCGCTTCGATTTGAAGCCCAGCAAGGTCTACCTGTTCCGGGAAGACGACGAGCAGCGGATCTTATTCGACTGAGGAGGCCTTTATGGAAAAGAAAAGCCCGAAAGCATGGCTGTACCTGCTGCCGGCGATCTTGTTCCTGGGGGCGTTTCTGGTGTACCCTCTGATCGACGTGCTGATCTACTCCTTCGAGGAGGGCTACAACTCCGCCTCCCAGACCCATTTCGGCATCGGCAGCTATAACTATTCCTACGTCCTGCGAGACCCCTACTTCTTGCAGGCGGTGAAGAACACCTTCATTTTGGTGATCATCACCGTCCCCGTGTCCACCCTCCTGGCCCTGCTGATCAGCATGGCCCTCAGCTCCATCCGGAGGCTCCGGGAGCTGTACCAGACGATCTTCTTCCTGCCCTACGTCACCAACACCCTGGCCGTGGGCCTGGTGTTCATGATCGCGTTCCAGCCCACCGCCTACACCGACGGTCTGGTGAACGGCCTTCTGAGCGTCTTCGGCATCGCCCCCATCGACTTCATCTCCGGTCCCTACTGGGCGAAGATGTTCGTGCTGTGCTTCTATACCGTGTGGGTGGTGCTGCCCTTCAAGATCCTGATCCTCACCAGCGCCCTGGCTTCTGTGGACCAGACCTACTATAACGCCGCCAAGGTAGACGGCACCCCCGCCTGGCGGATCTTCACCAAGATCACCCTGCCCCTGATCTCTCCCACGCTGTTCTACCTGGTGATCACCGGCTTCATCGGTGCCTTCAAGGCTTATTCCGACGCAGTGGCCCTGTTCGGCACGGATCTCAACGCCGCAGGCATGAACACCATCGTGGGCTACGTCTACGATATGCTCTACGGCACCTCCGGCGGCTACCCCTCCTTCGCCTCCGCCGCCGCGATCATCCTCTTCGTCATCGTGCTGACGATCACCTGCATCAACCTGCTGGTGAGCCGCAAGCACGTCCACTATCATTGAGGTGCGCCATGGATAAAACGAAACGGATCCTGAAAAAGACCGCCCTCTATCTCCCCCTGACCCTTTGGGCGCTGCTGGTGCTGTTCCCCTTCTACTGGATGATCCTGACATCGGTGAAGGGCTACGGCGCCTACAATTCCGAATCCATCCCCCAGCTGTTCACCCTCAGCCCCACCTTCGCCAATTACCAGGAGGTGTTCACGGCTGTGCCCCTGGGGCGCTACCTTCTGAACACGGTGGTGTTCACTCTGGGCACCACGGCCCTGATGCTGTTCGTGACGGTTCTGGCGGCTTTCGCCTTCTCAAGGCTCCGGTTCCGGGGCAAGGACCTGCTGTTCACCGCCTTCCTGGCCCTGATGATGATCCCCAGCGAGCTGGTGGTGATCACCAACTTCGTCACGATCACGGAGCTGGACCTGCGTAACACCTTCCCAGGTCTGATCCTGCCCAGCGTGGCATCGGTGTTCTATATCTATTTATTGAAGGAGAACTTCTCCCAGATCCCCGATGAGCTGTACTACGCCGCCAAGGTGGACGGCACCTCAGACCTGAAGTATCTTTTCAAGGTCATGCTCCCCATCTGCCGTCCCACCCTGGTGACGGTGACGATCCTGAAGGTGATCGAGTGCTGGAACAGCTATGTCTGGCCTCGACTGATCACCGATGACCCCAGCTACTTCCTGGTCTCCGGGGGCATCCAGGAGATCCGGGAGAACGGTCTGGGCCGGGAGAACATCCCCGCCATGATGGCGGCGGTGGTGGTGATCTCGGTGCCGCTGATCGCGCTGTTCCTGATCTTCCGCAAGAAGATCATGGCAGGCGTGTCGAGAGGAGGGGTGAAGGGATGAAGAAGCCGCTTTCCGTCCTCCTGGCCCTGGCCCTGGTGCTGAGCCTCACCGCCTGCCACGGTGCCAAGGACGTCCACGAGTTCCAGCTCCCGGAGCAGTTCGACACCTCCCGGGACTATACCATCACCTTCTGGGCGAAAAACGACACCAATATGACCCAGGTGGAGATCTACAAGCAGGCGATCGCCGACTTTGAGGCCCTGTGGCCCAATATCACGGTGGAGCTGCGGCTGTACACCGATTACGGCAAGATCTACAATGATGTGATCACCAACATCGCCACCGACACCACCCCCAACGTGTGCATCACCTACCCGGACCACATCGCGACATACCTCACCGGTGCCGACACGGTGGTGCCCCTGGATCAGCTGTTCGCTGACGAAAGATACGGCCTGGGCGGCTCCGACACCCGCTTCGACAGCCCCACCAAGGAGGAGATCATCCCCCAGTTCCTGAACGAATGCTATTTCGACGGCTGCTACTACGCGATCCCCTTCATGCGCTCCACCGAAGCTTGTTATGTAAACCGCACCTACGTGGAGAAGCTGGGCTTCACCCTGCCGCAGACCCTTACCTGGGACTTCGTCTGGCAGGTCAGCGAGGCGGCCATGGCCAAGGACGCCAGCGGCAACTACGCCGTCAACGGCCAAAAGGTACTGATCCCCTTCATCTATAAGTCCACGGACAATATGATGATCCAGATGCTGCGGCAGCTGGACGCCCCCTACTCCACCGCCGCCGGTGAGGTGCAGATCTTCAACGACACCACCAAAGATCTGCTCCTGCAGATCGCGGACCATTCCGCCACCCGGTCCTTCAACACCTTCAAATTAGCCGGCTATCCCGCCAATTTCCTCAATGCGGGCCAATGCATCTTCGCCATCGACTCCACCGCCGGCGCCACCTGGATGGGTCCCGACGCTCCCCTGATCGACATCGCCGACGAGAAGCTGGTGGATTTCGACATCGAGGTCATGACCATCCCCCAGTACCACCCGGAGGACCCCAAAATGATCTCCCAGGGCCCGTCCCTGTGCGTGTTCAATAAGGCAGACTCTCAAGAGGTCCTGGCCTCCTGGCTCTTCGCCCAGTACCTGCTGACCAACGAAGTCCAGATCGCCTACGCCCAGACCGAGGGCTATGTCCCCGTCGCCTCCAAGGCCCAGGAGTCCCCGGAGTACCAGGACTATCTGTCCCGTGCCGGGGAGGATAACGAGCTGTACTACGATGTGAAGCTGCAAGCCTCCCGGCTGCTGCTGGAGAACACGGATCATACCTTCGTCACCGCGGTGTTCAACGGCTCCGCCTCCCTGCGAAACGCCGCCGGACAGATGATCGAAGAGGTGAACAAATCCACCCGCCGGAAGCAGACCGTGGACGAGGCATATATCCAAGACCTGTTCGCCGACATGACCTCCCTGTACCGCCTGGACCAGATCGCGGTGGACGGCACTGCCGATAAGCTCCTTCTGGGGCCGATGCCTGCTGAGGCCAAGATCCTCCTTGGCACCCTGGCCGCCGCCTGGCTGGCCATCGCCGCATACGCCCTTACCGAAACGATCCGCAAAAAACGTAAGACCTCCCCACCTTCCTGTTGATTATCCCGAAAAAAGTAGTATAATAGGGCTGTACTTCCCCAAAGGAAGCCCTGAAAAACGAAAGGAGAAACCACTTATGAAGAAGTTCCTTGCCCTTCTGCTGGCCCTGTCCATGCTGCTGGCCTTCGCCGCCTGTAGCGACAGCGCCTCCAACGGCACCACCGACCCTTCCACCGATCCCACCACCGAGAGCACCACGGCCGCCACTGACGAAGCCACCACTGCTCCCACCACCGAGGCCACCGAGCCCGAGGACCAGCTGTCCGTCATGACCTTCGAGGAGTACATGGCCGCTGAGCTGCAGGCCCCCGTGTGCGTGGAGACCTATGTCCAGGCCACCCAGTCCTGGTGGGACAACAAGATCACCGTCTACTGCCAGAGCGAAGATGGCGCCTACTTCCTGTACGAGCTGGCCTGCTCCGAGGAAGATGCCGCCAAGCTGGTCCCCGGCACCAAGATCCGTGTCAACGGCTATAAGACCGAGTTCGAGGGCGAAGTGGAGATCATGGACGCCACCTTCGAGTTCATCGAGGGCGACAGCTATATCCCCCAGGTCCTGGACGTGACCGCCCTGCTGGGCACTGACGAGCTGATCGCTCACCAGAACGAGTTCGTCTGCTTCAAGGGCATGACCGTGGAGGAGATCTCCTACAAGAACGGCGAACCCGGCGACGACATCTACGTCACCGTGAGCAAGGACGGCCAGTCCTACAGCTTCTGCGTGGAGATCTACCTGACCGGCACCGAGACCCAGGTCTACCAGACCGTCGGCACCCTGTCCGCCGGCGATGTGGTGGACATCGAGGGCTTCCTGTACTGGTACCAGGGCGCCAACCCCCACATCACTTCCATCACCGTCGCTGGATGATATGACCCGACTAAGAGGGAGCTGCAAAAAACGCAGCTCCCTCTTTTCTTGGATGTTCCTGCAGATCATCGTCCAACGTGACGATACTGCGTCTCCCCTCTGATGGCAGTGCTGTCGATTTTACGCACCCTATGGTCAGACCCCTGTTTATCGAGGAGATGACCGCCACGCCATCGTAGGGGCGGGTCACTGACCCGCCCGCCGATGAACGTTCGCGATCATCAGATGATAGACGAAGTGTCTTATTTTTGGCGCGTGATCGAGTTTCACAAGATCACCGGGAGGGCGGTGCGTGGCGCAGCGGATCATGATCTTGATGATCTCCGTTCGTCCTCACCCCTCCATAGCCCCGCGCAGCTTCTCCAGCGCCCGCTTCTCGATCCGGGACACATAGCTGCGGCTGATCCCGGTGATCTGGGCCACCTCTCGCTGCCGTCTGGGCACGCCGCCGGACAGCCCATACCACAGCCGGATCACCTGCCGCTCCTGCTCCGTCAGGCAGGTATCCACCGCCTGACACATCTTCCGGATCGCCTCCCGCTGGGCGATGGTCTCCAGCAGATCCTCCTCATCCGCCACCACCTCCATCAGCGACAACGCCGCCCCATCTGCCGCCGTCTCGATATCCTCCGACAGCGACACATCCTGACTGGACTTCCTCTGGGACCGGAAATGCATCAAGATCTCATTCTCCACACACCGGGCGGCATAGGTCGCCAACCGCGCCCCCTTGGAGGCATCGAAGGTGGAGATCCCCTTGATCAGCCCGATGGTCCCGATGGAGATCAGATCCTCCCGATCGCTCCCCTGGGCATAGTATTTTTTCATGATATGGGCCACCAGCCGCAGATTCCGCTCGATCAGGACGTTCCTGGCCTCCAGATCGCCCTTGGCGTAAAGCTCCAGATAATGCTGCTCCTCCTGGGCCGTCAGAGGCCGGGGGAAGCTTCCGGTGGATAACTGCAGTGGATATAACAGGCTGCCCAGCATCAGCCAAAGGCCACAGATCACAGGCCTCACCTCCACCAGACTCTATTCACCACAGCCCGTCCTTTTTCCACTCCTTCCAGGATCATCCCGCGAAAAGGGCGTGTTGCATGATGCGACATCGTAGGGGCGAGCATTGCTCGTCAATGTCATTAAGTTAAGCACGCCCTCAAGGCTCCCCTTGTAGGGGAGCTGTCAGCGAAGCTGACTGAGGGGTTTCCAAAAGCGTGCATAGCACGCTTTTGGTGATCAGCTGCGCTGATCACACACCCCTCCGAGCCGCCT
>JAFTKE010000183.1 GCA_017456045.1 Oscillospiraceae bacterium | reverse complement strand
GCAGGCGAAAAAACGTAGGATCCATCGCCAATACCGCTGATCGCAGGCGATCGGCGGCGGACGACCGATGGTCGCCCCTACGTCCTGGATCGACCTGTCATATCAAAAAGGGAGTGTTGCGTCATTTTGCAACACTCCCTTGTGCGTTACTTTTTCAGGTTTTCCAGTTGGCGGATCTGGCGGAGGATGTGGTCTACAGATTCGCCTTCGGTGGTCCAGTCTTCATTCATCAGCTGGAGCATCTGCTTTTGGGCTTCGATCGCGCCGTCGATGTCCCCCAGGATCAGGCAGATCTGGGAGATGGCGTCCTCGCAGTCGGTGAACCGGGGACGTGGGCGCATGGGGATCGCTTTTTTGAAATAGGTCAGGGCTTCCTGATAGCGGCCCAGCTTGGCCAGGATGCTGCCGTATTCGAACCAGACCTGCCACTTTTCCGGGTAGCGTTCCAGCATCTGCTGCCAGTGGACCGTGGCACCGGGCAGGTCACATTCCGCCTGGCAGATGTAGCCCATGTACATCTCGTAGTGGTAGGAATGCTCCACCTGCTTCATCTGTTGGGCATAGTCCCGGGCCTCCTGGGTGCGGCAGTCGGCGATCAGCAGATCCAGGAGCCAGAAGTAGTTGCGGATGTCCTGGGGATGCTCTGCGGTCACTTCTTTGTAGAATTGGATCAGCTCGCTGTGGTTGGTGCAGTTCCAGTCGGAATAAGGGCCGCGCTCGGCATCGAAGATGGCGTTATGGGCATCCTTCTTGCCTGGCAGCTCCCGGAGGGCCTGACGGGCCAGAGGTTTGGCCAGCTCATGGTATTCGTTGGCACGTTTGTTGTAGAGCATGGCAAGCAGCAGTCCCGCCTGGGCAGCCAGAGGGGCTTTGTTTTTGCAGTCCTTGAGATAGCGCTCTGTCTGCCGAAAATCCGCTTCCGGTAAAAAACGGATATCGTAGAGCATATTCTCGATCCGCTCCATACGGCTCTCGTCGGACATGGTGAACAGGTCGTCGATGGTCACGCCGAAGATCACGGAAAGATCCGGCAGCAGCTGGATGTCCGGCATATTGGTCCCGCTTTCCCATTTGCTCACGGCCTGGGGCGTGACGCCCAGACGCTGGGCCAGCTGCTCCTGGGTCATGGAGCGGGAAAGGCGAAGGGTCTTGATCTTGGATCCGATATCGATGCTCATATCAGTACCTCCTTGTTTTTGATCATGCTCCTATGATAGCAGGATCGGGGGAGAAAGGCTATGACCGAGTGGTAGAACGGGACTTGACGGTGGGTTGAGTATCGGGCATCTCTGAAAACTTCGGTTCTGCGAAGCAGCGTGTATGGATCGCCGGGATCGCTCCCGGCTTTGTTTTTGGCGGGAAGCTGGGGGAGGGTTGCAAAGGGTCGATTTTTCTGGTAGAATGGAGGAAAGTATGATGGGAGGGTCTAGGTGTGGATAAAAAAGCATTGCGCAGTCAGATACGGGCGCGGAAGCGGGCGATGACGGAAGAGGAGATCGCACGGTCCAGTGAGCGGCTGGGAGAGATGTTTTTGGCGTCTTTCGCTTATCAGCAGGCCCGGACCATCTATGGATATCTTCCTTACAACCAGGAGGTCCGGACGGTGCCCATGCTGGAGCAGGCGCTGAAGGATGGGAAGCGTGTGGCGGTGCCGAAGGTCTATGGAGATGAGATGCGGTTCATCTACATGGATGATCTGTCCGCGGTGGAGAAGGGCTATGCCGGGATCCCGGAGCCTGTGGCGGATGGGCCCGTGGCGGACGATCCTACGGCATTGGTGCTGATGCCGGGACTGGCCTTCGATCCTCAGGGCCATCGGATCGGCTATGGCGGGGGCTTTTATGACAAGTTCCTGGAGAAGGAGCCGGGGCATCCGACATTGGCGCTGTGCTATGAGTTCCAGATGCTGGATCATCTGGAGACGGAGGCCCATGATAAAATGGTGGACTGGGTACTGTGGGCTTGAATCATTGGAGGATATTGGATGGAGTATGTTGTGATCGCTATGGTGGCGGCTTTGACCTTTGGGGCCTGCTGGCTGATCGATAAAGGAACGAAAAAGATCTTTCGTGGGCGGGTCCAGCACGCTTCCGGGCTTTCCGTCCGGCTGAACAAGCGGTATGCCACGATCGGGATCGTCCTTGCGTTTTTAGGGGTCTGCGCGATCTTCACCGGGCTGTCGGGCTATCTGGCACTGGCCATCGGCGGTGCGGTGGTGGTCCTGATCGGGGGCGGTCTGATCGTGTATTATCTGACCTTCGGTGTGTTTTACGATGATGATGGGTTCGTCCTCAGTACCTTCGGGAAGCGCAGCGTCACCTATCGGTATGATCAGATCCGGGGGCAGATCCTTTATAACGCCTCCGGGAGCATCCTGATCGAGCTGCATCTGAAGGATGGGCGGGGCGTTTCTTTGCAGGCCGGGATGGTGGGTGTCTACCCCTTCCTGGATCACGCGTTCCAGCGGTGGTGTCATCAGACCGGCAGAGATCCGGCGGTCTGTGCGTTCCATGACCCGGACAACAGCCACTGGTTCCCGGATATGGAGGGCTGATGATGCATATCCCACAAATGGACACGGATCAGATCCGACTGGTGACCTTCCGGGAGGCTCTGGCGGCTGCGGATACTCCCAACGAGGGGTATGATATCGGGAAGTGGCTGTATGCCCCTAATTTCTACTCGGAGTATCGGTACATCCTGGGCACCAGAGGGCAGCGGCCCTTGATCTGCATCGGGATCAACCCCTCTACGGCTCAGCCTGACGCGCTGGACAATACCCTCAAGTCGGTGGAGCGGATCGCCCATGGGAATGGGTTCGACAGCTTCATCATGTTCAATGTCTACGCCCAGCGGGCTACCAGGCCCGATGATATGGAGCGGCAGTGCAATCCGCTGCTCCACCAGGAGAATATGGAAGCGTTCCGGTATGTGCTGTCGATCAGCAAAGAGCCGGTGGTCTGGGCAGCCTGGGGCGCGATCATCGAGAAACGGAAGTATCTTCCCCAGTGCGTGCGGGATATGGTGCGGATCGGGCAGGACCACAGGGCTTCCTGGTGCTGCGCCGGGGCCATCAGCAAGAAGGGGCATCCCCATCATCCGCTGTATCTGCGCAAGGATGAACGTCTGAAGCCCTTCGATGTGGAAGGGTATCTGGATATGCTGGAGGGTTGAGCATGGATCCGAGCTTGTGCGAGAGCTGTTGGCATTACGACTATGATGAGGAATATGATGAGTATTACTGCATGATGGATCTGGATGAGGATGAGGTGTACCGCATCTTCGCCAGCCGTCAGAGCCGCTGCCCTTACTATCGTCAGGGCGATGAGCATTATTTGGCAAGGAGGCAATGAAGATGGAACGAGCCATAGCCATGCTTCTGGTATTGGTGATCTTGCTGGGTGGCTGCGCCAATGCGCCCCAGGAGGAGAGCCCTACCACGACTCTGTCGGAGCAGGAGACGGATCCGACACAGCCTTTGATCGATCTTTACGACGGAGCGCCCAAATTCCCGTCATATGATCCCGATAGCGCTCTCCGGGAAGCCACCGGAGGCGCGGTCAGGGCCTATGCGCTGGAGGGCAGCGGGTATTACGCTGTCGCCATGATGGGGGATGGGATCGTGCTGTTCTCCGGAGAGCAGGGGACGAAGCTGACCCTGTGGCGGGAGGAGCAGGATCCGGTGGGCGTGACGCTGGAGACGGCGATCTATCCCACTGCCACCTCCTGTGTGGTGGGGGAAGACCGGTTGATGTATTATGATGAGACCACTCGGGAGGTGGTGACCCTGGACGAAGCTCTGGCAGAGGTCCAGCGCATCGCCATGCCTGAGGATATGATAGGGTCGCCGGTCTTGGCTCAGGATCAGTCCTGTGTCTATTACTTCGATGAGGCGTATCTTCGGTGCATGGATCTGGAGTCCGGCATCTGCCGGATGCTGACCAATGCCCGTGGGGATAGGCGGAGCATTACCGGGATCTACTTCGATGAGCCTATCCTGACCTGTGCTGTGTACGAGGGCGAGGATGTGTCCTATGCGATGATCGATGCCACCACCGGCGAGACGGTCTACATGGAGGACAGCATCCCTTATCTTAAGACCCACGGGCAGTGGTACTTTGCCCAGCGTTTCGACGGTGTGTCGGAGCAGTATCTCTTCGGAGAGCGGGGGCAGGAGCCAGCATGTTTGGTGCCGGAGCGGGGATATCCGGAGTTTTTGCCGGGATCGCGCAGGGTGGTGTTCTTTGAAAGCAGTGACGACGGTGTGCTGCTGGAGCTTTATGATACCACCGATGGGACACGGCGCAGTGCGGTGTCCTTGGAGGGGGTCTGCTACGGCAGCATGGTGGAGGATCTGGACCGGGAGCTGCTGTGGATCCTGGTCGATGAGACCGGGGATGGGTCCCAGGTCCTGCTTTGCTGGGATCCGGAGCAGTCTCTGACCGGGGAGACCACCTCCTTCGTGGAGCCGCTGTATACCGCCGAGGCGCCGGATACCCAGGGCCTTGCGCAGGTGGCGCAGGATGCGAAGGCCTTGGGGGATGCCCATGGGGTCCGCTTGCTGGTGTATAAGGATGCCACGGGGCATATGCCGGTGGACTATACCTTCCAGGAGGAATATCGGGTCAGCGTGTATGACCACTATCTTCCGCTGTTGGAGGAGGCGCTGGAGGCCTATCCCGCCGGATTCCTGAAGAAGCTGGGGAGCAGCTCCGGGAATGGGCGGCTGACCATATCTTTGGTGATGGGGGCCTATGGCGATAACGATCTGGGCGCTTTGTCCGCGGTGGATGGGGTGCAGTTCTGGAGCGATGGGAACATCTATCTGACCCTGGTGATGAACGAATACTTCGTGGGGACGTTCTTCCATGAGCTGTACCACGCCATCGATACCTTCATCCTGACGGAGACCCAGGCCTTCGATTTTTGGGATGGACTGAATCCAGAGGGCTTCCGGTATGACAACGACTATCTGGACAACCAGTATCGGGACGATGGCGGGTATCTGGAGGATGAGACGCGGGCGTTCATCGATACTTACTCCATGAGCTATGCCAAGGAGGACCGGGCCAGGATCATCGAGTATGGGATGCAGCCTGGGAACGAGGCCTATTTCACGTCGGATACCATGCAGGCGAAGCTGGCTGCGATCTGTAAGGGGATCCGGGAGGCCTTCTCTTTGGAGAAGGTGGACGAGTCCCTGCTTTGGGAGCAGTATCTGCTAGAGCCCTGAAAATGAGGACGAGAGCGATGCCTGGGAAGGGCAATGTCACTTAGTTTAGGAAAGGTACGTATCTCAAGCCTCCCCTTTGAGGGCGGTGCGTCGCGCAGCGAATCAAAATACCCATGATCTCCGGGGGAGATCATACAACAATTACGGTGGGCCGCCGAAGGCGGCTCGGAGGGGTTTTCAAAAGTGTGCTTCGCACACTTTTGAAAACCCCTCAGTCAGCTTCGCTGACAGCTCCCCTACGAGGGGAGCCTTGAGTTGCGCTTATCTAAGCGACATTGCCTGGGAAGGCATCGCTCTATTTTTAGGACGGGGTCGGAGGGGCCATTGGGGATCTTTGATAAAATAGGTTGCAATATTTTGGCGGATATGATAATATATGGTCACATGATTACAAATTGTAATCAGTTTAAGAGCCATTTAAGAGAGGTAATTATGGAAGATCGGAAGTATGAAGCGCTGAAGCTGAAAAATCATCTATGCTTTCCTTTGTATGCTTGCTCTCGGGAGACCATCCGGCTGTATAAGCCCTTACTGGATCGGTTGGATCTGACCTACACCCAGTACATCACT
>JAFTKE010000182.1 GCA_017456045.1 Oscillospiraceae bacterium | reverse complement strand
ATGCAGTTCGACCGGGGCTACATCTCCCCCTACATGGTCACCGATACCGACAAGATGGAGGCCGTCCTGGACGATGCCTACATCCTGATCACCGATAAGAAGATCTCCTCCATCCAGGAGATCCTGCCCATCCTGGAGCCCATCGTCAAGGCCGGCAAGAAGATGATGATCATCGCCGAGGACGTGGAGGGCGACGCCCTGGCCACCCTGCTGGTGAACCGCCTCCGGGGCAACTTCAACTGCGTCTGCGTCAAGGCCCCCGGCTTTGGCGACCGCCGCAAGGAGATGCTGCAGGATATCGCTGTCCTCACCGGCGGCACCGTGATCTCCAGCCAGCTGAACATGGAGCTGACCGAGACCCAGCTGACCGATCTGGGCCGCTGCCGTCAGATCGTGGTCACCAAGGACACCACCACCATCGTGGACGGTGCCGGTGATCCTGCCGACATCCAGGCTCGTGCCCACACCATCCGTGCTTCCATCGCCACCACCACCTCCGACTACGATCGTGAGAAGCTCCAGGAGCGTCTGGCGAAGCTCAGTGGCGGTGTCGCTGTCATCAAGGTCGGCGCTCAGACCGAGGTGGCTATGAAGGAGCAGAAGCTGAGAGTGGAGGACGCTCTGAACGCTGCCCGCGCTGCTGTGGAAGAGGGCATCGTGGCCGGTGGCGGTACCGCCCAGGTCAACGCCATCGCCGCTGTGGAAGAGCTGATCGCGACTCTGCACGGTGACGAGAAGACCGGTGCCCGGATCATCGCCGCCGCTCTGCAGGCACCCATCCGCCAGATCGCCCAGAACGCCGGTGTGGACGGGAGCGTGGTCTTCGAGAAGATCCGCAATTCCGGCAAGGTGGGCTTCGGCTACAACGCCTACACCGAGGAGTACGTGGACATGATCGCCTCCGGCATCGTGGACCCCACCAAGGTGACCCGTTCTTCCCTGGAGAACGCCGCTTCCATCGCTTCTTGCGTGCTGACCACCGAATCCCTGGTGGTGGATAAGCCCGACCCCGCTGCTGACGCTGCCGCCGCCGCGGCTGCCGCCCAGGGTGGGATGTACTGATAAACAACGACTCGGTCGCTCCTTTTGGGGGCGGCCGAGTCATTTTTTCAGAGGGAGGACTTCTTTGTCAGAAAGGTGGTGACCTTGTGGATGGAAAGATGGAAGAGGATACCGAACAAGATCGCTATGAAGACTGCGATCACGATGGAGAGCTTCTTCGAGATCCATCCAAGATCGATGGATGAGGCGTGCATGAATACCAGATCCGTGGCAAGCAGGATCTCCAGCGACGAATCCCCCAGGATCCGCAACAGCTTGTACAGGGCGGATAGAGGCTTCTCCAGGATCAGGAACAGCTTGGAGATGAGGAGGGAAAGCGCCGGGGCGATGAGGATGGATGGATACCACCACAGTCCGTATGTCCATAGGAGAGAGGGGGCCTTGGTGATCGCCAGCCCCAGCGCCACTGCCCCCACGAGCAGGACGATGAGGCATATGATCCAGTCTTTTCGGACCATGGGCCTATCTGTCAGATCTGCGCAGAAGTACATACCGATCATGTAGATGGGGACACGGGAAAAAACGATCAGTTTGAATTGGCCGAAAAATGCGGATGAGACGATGATCGCCACGATCACCATGATCGCGCAGGTCAGGCGCTTCCTCTTGCTGTCTTTCAGCAAAAAGAAGAGGGTGGGCGAGATCAGGTAGAACAGCATGATCATATACACATACCAGTCTCCCTGGTTCTCGTGATCCAGCCAAAAACCGGTGAAGGTGGCGAAGCTCAGCACCTCCGAGCCGGAGTAATGGACGTGGAAGCATAGTCCCCGCACCACGAGGTAGATCATCAGGAAGCCCCACCAGACAGGTAAGATCCTCTTGAGGCGATTCATGAGGAACCTGGACACAGAGTTTTTTTGAAGGGACCGGTAGATGCCCATACCGCTGAGCAAAAGGAAAATGTCTACCCCACCGTAGCCTGTCACCTTGATCGCCTTGTATGCCAGTTGATCGATGTAGATGGGGGCATGGTAGAGGATGACCCAGAGGATCGCGACTCCCATCGTTTCACGCCGGTATCGGGAGAGCAGGGAGTAAGGCGACATCGCCGCGTTATCTTGCTTCATAGGTTCCTCCTTCGATATCAGTCCGGATACCACCAGTCCAGGTCCACCTTTTCCTGGATGCCGGGGATCGTACCTTCGTCGGAATGCTGCCACAGCAGTACCGGTCGGTCAAAGTCGATCGCTTCCGCATAGCGGGCGAACCAGAAGGGATAGGCCTGGATCGCATCCAGATCCAGCAGGGTCCGGGACAGCTCTTGATTGAAATACACCATGGGCGCATAGCCCGCTTCCTCCACTTCGCCGCAGAAGGTGTGGACGCAGGCGGTCAGTGTTTGCTGATCCATAGCCCCGGTGCGTTTGTCGGCGCTGACGTATTCCCAGTCGTAGGCCAGTGGGAGGTCCAGAGTCATGCCGTCCAGCACCTCCAGAGCCAGGGCAGCTTCCTCCCGGGCTTCCGCTTCTGTCAACGCCTGAGAGAAAAAGTAGGCGCCGATCTTCAGTCCCGCGGCGCGGGCGCCTTGCAGGTTCTCTGCGGCACGTTCATCGATGTGGAGCAGACCGTCGTCATAGCTGCGGTAGCCCAGCCGGATGATCGCGAATCGGATGCCACTGTCGGCCACGGCCTGCCAGTCGATCGGTCCCTGGTGGGAGGAGACGTCGATCCCTGGGATGGGGTCGACGGTGTACTGGGGCGTCGGTCGCGGCGAAAGGCACCGGACCAGCACCAGTGCCACCGCCACCATCAGCACCAACGCCACCACCCAGCGCAGCACCAGTATGGGATCCTTCTGTTTCCTTCGCCGCCGCAAAAAAACGCCCCCCTTCTCTGTCTTTCACGGTCCAGTATATCATGGATCGGGAAGATCGGGAAGGGGGTCTTTGCATTCATGGTGCCTGCTTCGCCCGCAGGTGTTCGGCCAAGGTGGCGATGAATTGAGAGTTGGTGGGGCGGGGGATCGTACTGTCCTTGCCCAGTGAGAAGAAGATGCGCCAAATATGCTCGTCCTTGGTCTTCCATGCTTTGTGGATCGAGGTCCGGATCGAACGCTCCACGGATGCTGCGCTGCCGCCGCATATGGCCGCGATCTGAGGATACAGCTCTTTGGTCATGGAGATGCTTGGATCTTGCTGGAAGATGGTGACGCCGGTCTCGATTTGGCGGAAGCCGCCACGATTCGTGGCGAGCCCCAGTTCCAGCAGGATGCCGGTGATGGTCTGGGGCAGAGAAGCGGATCTGCGGTCAGGCATATCCAGAAGATCAGAGATCCGCTCGGAAAGGGCCAGCGTGTTGCAGGGCTTCATGAGTACCAGGTCCACAGGCGATCCCTGGAGCGCAGTGTCGATGAAGCTGCTGCTGAACTGCAGCAGCACCAGGCAGGAGGGGCGTGGCATCATCACGGAAGCAGTCTTCAAGACCGCCAGCCCATCCAGCTGGGGCAGTGTCAGGTCGATCACCAGCAGGTCCGGTCGGGTCGAAGTCAACAGCTCCTGGGCGGTGAGACCATCATGACAGATCTCCAGCTGGATAGATGGATCCAGTCGTTCTGCCAGACTGCGACAGAATTCCGGGGAGGGATCGGCAAGCAACACTTTTCGCTTATCCATATCTTTTTATCACACTCCGAAAAGCCAGAAGCTGTAAATTTTTGCATGACCCATTCTGTGTCAGGCACTATAATTAAGATAACATAGACGGAGCGAAACTGCAATCACTTTCGTTCGACATTTTTCGACACGGTCATCTGATCCTTTCGACGCGCTCCTGGACCTATCTCAAGATCGAAATGATCTTGCGTGATCGAAACGCCTACCAGGGGGAGGATCATCTCCTTCGCTCAGAGAGGAGGGATGATATGCAGGAAAGCTGGACGGCATCATAAAGCCAGGAGCGCCATCAGCTGGCGGTATTTCTCTGCGTTGTCACAGATCCTATCCATCCCATCGCAGTTTCGTAATGTTTCGCGTTTTTGGGGATCAGAGAGGAGTATTTTCAGTCCCTCGTAGATCGCTTCTTCATTATTATCCACGATCCAGCCAGTTTTTCCGTGGATCAGCTGCTCTTGGATACCTGCTACGTCTGTGGCCAGTATCGGGCAGCCTAGGAGCTTTGCTTCTATGGTCACTGTGGGGAACCCTTCCCAGCCGGATGGTAGGATGAATAGATCACAGTGTTTCATGTATTTGTAGGGGTTGTCCGACAGGCCATGGAGATATACCCGGTCAGAAAGCTCCGATCGCCGGATCTTTTCTTCGATCTGAGGCCGCTGGATGCCGTCGCCCAGTACATGCCAGGAAAAGTCGAAGCCCTCGTCCCGGAGCCGGGCCAGGACACCTAGGAAGCGAAGATATTTCTTCTGCTCCGTCATTCGGCCCACGGACAGAAGGGTAGGCTGCAGCCCGTGGAGGGAGAAAGGTTTACTCCCTTTGCTGAGGATGTCTGCTGTGTCGTAGAAATTGTAGAGCAGGTGGACCTTGTCTACGAGAGCGGGATAACGTTTACAGAAGCTGTCTACTGCCACCTGGGAGACACATATGATCCCATCCATCCGGCTCCAGGTCGAGATATGAGGATCCAACTCCTGGGGGGCGGCTAGATTCGCAACGTCGATATGGATCCATTGCAGGTATTTTTTAGCATGGATATGATCAAGCAGGAACGCAGGGGACTCGATCTCCAGATAGTTGATCGCTACATCGAATTCCTTCCCGGTATAACGTTTTGCTGCCAGTTTTTCTGCGAAACGGCGGTAACCAACGACTTTGCTGAACAGCCATTTTCCGATCAGGAACGGGTTTTTGCGGATCTGCCCTGGGGAGGCGTAATACTTTTGCGTATAGGACTTGCTGCAGATGGCATCGAAGGACACTCTGGGATCGAATTGGGGTTTGAGATAGCCTTTCTCGTACAGCTCCAGTATTTCCACCTTGTGCCCACGGGAGACGAGATCATTGGCGAAGCTCACCAGGACCTTCTCCGCACCGCCAAAGATCAACTGAGGGATATAGATCAGGAACCTCATGGGATCAGCCTCTCTTGAGTTTTTTCTTGATCGCATTCAGGAAGACAGTCCGTTCAGTCTTGTTCAGTACGATGAATGCGTTGATGACGATACATATCGCCACCATGAGACCCGCGCAGATGATCAGAGTGATCCAGGTGCTGCCGGTGGACACGAAACGATAAAGCAGGTAGCCCACCACCACGTTGATCACGAGGCACAGGTTGCCGGTGAGGATCTCATGGTAGAAGGTCGTCTTTTTTACTTTTAGACAATGGGCGCCGTACAAAGGCGTGAAGATGTAATTCCGGATCATACCAAGTACAGAAGAGGTTCCGGCGATCGCGTAGACGCCCAGATCGGTATATTTCAGAAGGAAGTAATTGATCACCACGGTCAGTACGCCGTTGAGCAATGTGGCGATCGCGGGGATCTTTACATGGTTCGTGACGGTGAAAACGGAGAAAACAGAATTGATGCAGGCGCTGGCAAGCAGATTGACCAGGGACAGGATGGCGAGGATCTGGATCATGTTCGCGTCTTCCCCCGGGACCCACAGTCGGAAGAAGCTCAGACCGTAGACGCAAAAAGCAGCGATCGGGGCGATCATGATCACGCCCAATACCTTGTTGCCCATTCGGGTGTTGCGGACGACGCCTTCGATATCTCCTTCAGCGTAGCATTTGGTCATGGGGGGCGTGAAGGGATAGTCCAGCGTCCCACGAAGAGAGTAGAACATGGTGGGGATGGTCTTGGACAGGGACAACGCGCCCATCTCTGCAGGACCGATGAATAGATTGGTAAGAAGGAGATCCAATCCATCCGTCAGGAGAGAACTGAGTTTGGTGACCAGGCTCCAGACACCGGAGGAGAGCAGCTGGCGGATACAACGCAGGTCGAAGTCCTGTCTGCGGATCTTCATCTGAGGAAGATAACGCCTGGTGTAGATCAGATTCATCAGATAGGTGAATGCGACTCCCACCAGGGTCGCCAGAGTGAGGTAGGAGATCTTGACGGACAGGAAGGTGAAAAAGAACAGGATCAGAAGCAGGCGGAGGGCGCTGGAGATCAGATTGTTTTTCTGGTTCAGATACAGTCGGTTCGTGACGAAGGTAGCGATCTCATATCGGGACAGCAGAACGTTCAGTAGGAACTGGAAAAAAGTGATCGCGAAAGCGATCTTCACATCGGTCACCAGATGGGCGGGGATCTCCACCAAATGCTCCAGCTGCCACACGATCACGGCGAATACCGGAAGCAACACCAGCGCGATCGCTACGTTGGCAAAAAAGGTGGAGGTGAAATACCGATTCGCCGCGTCGTGATCCTTTTTGTAGATCTCTATCGAAACGAAACGGCTGGACATGGCGTTCAGCGCCACGGTGATCAAGGAAGCGTAGCTGACGAAGTTTTGAGCCAATCCTACGAATCCGTATGCCTCGCTGCCCAGAGTATTCACGATCCAGGGGGTGATGAACAGGCTGATCAGGATCGTGATCGCGAAGCTGATCAGATTTGCGATGATGTTGAGGGTGATCTTTTGGTTATTGGTCATGTTGTATGCCTCCGGGGCTATGAGGGCGATCCTTTTTCGGTCAGCAAAAGGGTGACTTTGTTTTGGATATCGTCACAAATGCGATCGATGAGAGCGTCGATCCGGAAGATCCGGAAAAGCTTTTTCCGGAACCATTCCACTATACAGGATGCGGAAAAGATGACTATGGTGGCAAGGATCAGGTATGGGAACACAAGGACGCTGTCACTATACGCTTTGGCGCCCACTGCGGCCAAAAGACTGTCTGAAATGCTCGGATGACCATGGATGAGATAGGCCGTTAGTGTCAGAGGCGCAAAGAAGCTGATCAGCTTATTGCAAGCATTTGAACGGATATCCAGTCCGCGGAATCCCTGGAACAGGCTCAATGCCATGGGCACAGCGATGATGGAATTGTAGGAATAGAAGAGCCCTTCCAGCTTTACCGTGCCAAAGATGTGGGGGGTGATGATATAGGCCAGGAATTTCTCGCCACAGATGATCAGTGCGCACAGGACATAGATCGGGAACATCCATTTCTGGTGCTTCACACGGGTGGGGACATACAGCCGGATATAGGCAGCGAGGATGTACACGATACAGAACCAAAGGAAACTGTATCCGCCGTAGATGTTGCTGAAATCCGAGATGTATACCAGATTGGCCAGTACACTGAAGATCCCCACCAGGACGATACAGCAAAGCGCGTGGGTCTTTTTGTCCATTGCGTGGATCGCATAGTTCAGGAAGGGGAACACAGCGTACAGGAGCACATATGCGGTAAGGAACCAGTACCGGTCCAGTGTGATGACCAAGAAACTCTTGATGGATCCGATCAAAGAGAAGGTGGAGCCTTCCTGGAACAGGCAGGCCAGCAGGTAGATCCCAACGCTGTAGGTCACAGCTTGGATCCATAATGAAACCAGTTTTTTTAATTTGAATTTCGCAGTGCAAAGAAAGTAGCCACTGATCAATACGAAGCAATTGACACTGGGGAGCAAGAAAGGGAAGAAGATATTCCCTGCAAACCACATGGGAGTCATGGAGATCTTGTCATCAGGAAATAGCCCGCCCCAACTGATCAAATGATTACATACGACCATCATCATACAGACGATACGCAGCAGATCTAGAGAATTATTACGTTTTTGTTCCATATCCGGGTCCGTCCTATAACGATTTTCAAGAGAACTTACGTGGTCTGGGAAGCTTTGCGGGTTCTTTTGGGGATGATCCGGTTTTCGGTGCTGCCGATCCGGGCCTGGGGCCACTGGATGCCTATGTCCGGGTCGCTCCATTGGATATCGAGTGGCATCACCCATAGAATACCTCTTATGGTCCGTCGTGTGACTTCCGCGAAGTAGCCCCACGGGTGGAAGTCGCGATCCGCTTCCGTATGGATCACCGACCCGCCAATGCGCCCTTCACTTTTTGGAAAAGCTCGATCATCTTGACCGGGACATGCTGATATAGCCATAGCGTACGATGGAATTTTCGCCCCATAGTCGGACGAAAGATGCCCCACGGTTCATCCTTCCAGGCACTGGCCTTCCAATACTTTTGGTATTCCTTGGCCCTGGGATGCTTGTTCCCTTTTTCCCAAGGGCGGCCGATGTTGGAGGATGTAAAATGGATGATCGCAGGTTTGCGGATGGAGTCGCGGATCTCCTGTTTGCTATAATATCCTTTTTCCAATTTGAAGTAGGCGATCAGGTTATCATAGGGCATTACAAATGTCGGAGTCAGGACGTCGTATCGGGGATGCACGATAACGCAATCCTGATGAAGCACGCCATTTAGAACAGTCTGATCTACGTGCTCCAAATGACCGTTCATCTGACGCATATATTCCTGGAACTGCATAGTAACGTTGATCCGTCTCCACTTTTCCAGATCCGCCAGGAAGACACCTGCACAAATGTACCGGTAGTGATCTACAGTCCCAGTCTCTTTCCAGAAATATCCACTTCCGCAATCCTGCACAGCGGCGATCGCTTTTCCTTGCAGGTCCGTATTCCAAAGGTCGGTCAAAGAGTCCGTAACGACCGTGTCGCAATCTAGCCAAATGACTTTTTTGACGCTTTCTGGCAAAATGGCGGCTAGAAACAGACGTGCGTAGGAGTTGATTTGGATCTTATAACAATTGTCGGTGTATACCATGTCCTCCTGGTCGAAGGAGCGGTAGAAGATCTTCCTGCCGTATTTTTTTGCGATGGCGTCCAATTTGTGTTTATTGTCATCGCAGATACCATAATCGATGATGAATACATCCAGCACGTCCACATCCTTGTTATTCTCAAACAGGGAGGTCATAGAGATGCCTGCGTGTTTGCTGTATTCGTTGCTGCTTGAATAGACTACATTCATGATCCATATCTCCCGGGTGATCTGTCTTAACGATACTTCGATAGGAATTCCGCGAAGCTCTGTAGGTTCTTGTCTTTTTCAGAAACGATCAGTTTTTCGGCACCGCCGATGCGGTCCAGGGGCCATTGGATGCCCATGTCCGGGTCATCCCACATGATGCCGGAGTCATACTCTCCGTAGAACACTTCATCACACTGGTAGCTGACCACCGAATCCTCGATCACCAGATATCCATGACCGAAATGCTTCGGTACATACAGGCTCAGGCGGTTCTCGCCGGTCAGGTCGAAGCCTTGCCACTGGCCGAAGGTGGGGGAGTCTTTCCGCAGGTCGATGATCACGTCATAGACATGACCGCTGATGCAGCGCACCAGCTTGGCCTGCTCCTTCACCTGCTGGAAGTGCATGGCACGGATCACGCCCCGCTTGGAGATGGTGTAGAACACCTCTTTCAGCTCGTGGTCGATGCCGTTGGCCCGGAAGGTGTCGATATTGTAGTCCTTCACCAGCCCGCCTCGCTCATCGGAGGCGAAGAAGGGACGGATCAGGTAGGCGCCCTTCAGCTCCAGCTCCTGGAATTGGAATCTTTCGATCATGTCATTCCACCTCTTTCAGCCATGCCATCGTCCGCCGGGTGCCCTCCGCGAAGGAGATCTCAGGGCGGAAGCCGCAGTCTGCTTCTGTATGCTTCGTGGAGAAGGTCTCCAGAGGCATGTCCACGCCGGTGAAGGGGATATCGCCGAAGACCAGCTGGGCATCGGGGGCCAGGGCTTCCTTCATCTCGATGATGAACTCCTTCAGGGGACGGGCGTTGCCGCTGCCGATCACATACTCACAGAAGGGCTTGCCGTTCTCGCCGATCAGCCGGAAGGCTCTGGCCACGTCACAGACGTGGACGAAATCGTAGTTCTGGGTGGCGGCAGTGAACTGGAGAGGCTCCCCATGGATGATCTTGCGGATCGTGGTGTTGACGAACCGGGGGGAACGCTCGCCTTCGCCATAGGCGTTGGTGATGATCGCCCACAGGAGGTCGATCCCTTCCGCGGCGGCCACGGATTTGCACATACAGTGGGCGGTGAGCTTGCCCATGCCGTAGACATAGCCCATGCCGGGGCGATTCTCCGGCGCGAAAACAGCGCTGATCACTTCCTGCTCCATGATGCTGCCGGCGCAGACGAAGCGTTGGCAGCCCAGCTTCTTGGCGATCTTCACGCATTCCACGGTGCAAAGGGCGTTCTTCATTTGAAGCTCGCAGTCCATCCGGGCGGGACCAGCGGAGCCGACCCACGCGAAGTGGAAGAAGGTATCATATTTCCCGGACTCGATCATATGGATCTGATCGGCCAGATGGAAGATGTCCACGCCCAGGAACTCTACAGCGTCGGTCTTTGGCAGGTTGGAGTCATTGCCGGGCAGATCCATGGCCAGGACATGGATCCCGTTTTGGATGAGTTCTTTGACCACATGGCTGCCCACGAAGCCGTTGGCACCGGTCACGATCACACTTTTCATGTTTATTCCTCCGTTTCCATCCTGTGGAGAAGTTCTTCTATCTGCTGGTCCATGAGGCCGGGGATGTCTCCGCCCTCGAGATAGACCTTCGTCCACTCTACGATCTTCTCGATGGCGGTCCGGGCGTCCCAGCAGGGGGACCAGCCAAAGACCTGCTTGAGCTTGGAGCAGTCCAGCTTCAGGAAGGTGGCTTCGTGGGGCGCGTCCTTCTCTGCCATGTCGATCCAGCGCTGACCGTTGCCCCAGCGTTCGCAGAACAGGGTCACCAGCTGTCCGGTAGTCAGGCAATCCCGTTCGTCCGGGCCCACATTATAGTAATCCGCGTAGGAAAGGTCTTCATATTGCTTTTGAGCGATCATCAGGTAGGCATACAGCGGCTCCAGCACGTGCTGATAGGGACGGATGGAGAAGGGGTTGCGCACGATGATCGGAGTCTGGGCCTGGGCGGCCCGGACGCAGTCGGGGATGATCCGGTCCTTGGCAAAGTCGCCGCCGCCGATCACGTTGCCGGCTCTGGCGGTGGAGATGGCGCAGCGGCCATCGGCGAAAAAGGACTTCTTATAGCTGTGGGTCACCAGCTCCGAGCAGGACTTGGAGTTGGAATAGGGATCGTAGCCGTCCAGCGGTTCGTCCTCCCGATAGCCCTCGGGACGTTCCTTGTTCTCGTACACCTTGTCGGTGGTGACGTTCAGGAAGGAGCGGACACAGGGGTGGGTACGGACGCATTCCAGGATGTTCACGGTGCCCATCACATTGGTATCATAGGTATAGACCGGTTCCTGATAGGACCGGCGCACCAGGGGCTGGGCAGCCAGATGGAACACGATCTGGGGCTGTGCTTCGTCGAAGACCTGCTGCAGGTGCGCAAGATCCCGTACATCGCCGATCACGCTGCGGATCTTCGGCTCGATCTCAGAGAGGGCGAACAGGTCGGCACCTTCCTCCGGCGCCAGAGAATAACCGGTGACTTCGGCACCTGCCAGCAGGAGCATCCGGCACAGCCAGGTACCCTTGAAGCCGGTGTGGCCGGTGACTAGTACCCGTTTCCCTTTATAAAATTCCAGCATCATCCCCACACCTTCCAGGGAGCAGAGCCGTCTGCCCATAGTTTTTCCAGTAATTGCTTGTCTCTCAGGGTATCCATACACTGCCAGAAGCCATTGTGCTTATAGGCGTTGAGTTGCCCAGACCGGGCGGTATTCTCCAGCGGTTCCCGCTCCAGGATCGTATCATCGCCGTCGATCAGGTCGATCACGCCAGGCTCCAGCACCATGAAGCCGGCGTTGATCCAGTCGCCGTCGGCTTTGGTCTTCTCCCGGAAGTCCCGGATGGCATCGTTCTCGTCGATATCCAGCACGCCGAAGCGGTTGTTGGGCTGGTAGGCGGTCAGGGTGGCCAGCTTGCCGGAGGCCCGGTGGCAGCGCAGCAGCTGATCGATGTCCACGTCGGAGACACCGTCGCCGTAGGTGAGCATGAAGGTCTCATCGCCGATGTAGTCCCGGATCCGGCGGACACGGCCGCCGGTCATGGTGTTCAGGCCGGTATCCACCAGGGTCACCTTCCAGGGCTCGGTGGCGTTGTTATGGATGGACACTTCGTTCTTCCCGGAGGTGAAATCGAAGGTCACATCGCTGTGGTGCAGGAAGTAGTTGGCGAAATATTCCTTGATGGCATAGGCCTTATAGCCACAGCAGATGATGAATTCGTTGAAGCCATAATGGGAGTATTGCTTCATGATATGCCAAAGGATCGGCATGCCACCGATCTCGATCATGGGCTTTGGCCTGGTTTGGCTCTCTTCGCTGATCCGGGTGCCGAAGCCACCAGCAAGCAGAACTACCTTCATTGCGATCATCCTTTCTCGATACCGTGTTTGTTGCTGCGGTCGTTTTCTTTTGGGGGCGTCATATAGTCGCCATACATCTCGGTGAGGTAGGCATCCCAATGCTTCGTGATATAGAACGCATGATCTTCGAAGGGGACCAGTTCCCGTTCTTCGAAAAGCTTTTTGGGCCACAGGTCAGTGGCGTAGCCAGTGCAGCCGCAATAGTTGGCTGTGGCCACGATGTTGACGTATTTCGACCGGAAATGGGGAAAATGCTTGATCACCAGGTACTCCAATACGTTTCCCCAAAACCGTCTGCCCAGTTTGGAGAGGGTGCCGAACACCAGCTTCGATTTGAAGGAATTGAGTTCGATATACCCGATCCTGGCGTAGACGATATTGTTGACGAAGATCGCCAGTTTGTTTTGCAGAGACTGGAGCCACTTGGAGTTGGGGACATCGCTCATGGGGAAGATGTCCAGGAAGGGATACTTATCGTCTGCCCAGACCTTGCCGGGGACATCGATCCGGATCTTGGTCACGTTGGTGAGCATGGTCTTATCGGTCTTGTAGGTCAGGACGGTATACTGTTCGCCCAGCTCCTTCGGCGCCAGCTTCAGGAAACGGTCATAGTCTTTTCGGGGCATGGCGATGTCCACATCATCATCCCAGGGGATGAAGCCTTCGTGGCGGATAGCACCCAGACAGGTGCCGCCGTGGAGACAGTAGCGCAGGCTGTGCTTCTGGCAAAAAACATGGAAGTCTACCATTGCGGAAAGCAGGATCTGATGCAGCTCCAGATTGCCGTAATCGTTGGTCATGGTCTTATCTCCTGTTGCTCTTGATCGATGACGTGTGGGGCATTTGAGATCAAACGGTATGATCCAGGTCCTTCTTGATCCGTGTGGTGCTGATCTCAGGTGTTCTGGACAGATAGATCACCTCTATGCCTTCATCCTTCAAAAAGTCGAAGTGGCCCTTCCAGTCATCTCCGATAACGAAGGTATCGACTCGATATTCATGTACATCCTTCGCCTTTTGCTCCCAGTCGTTTTCTGGAATGACTAGATCTACATATCGGATCGATTCCAATAAGGTCTTTCTTTGTTCATAGGTGAAATAGCTTTTTTTGTTTTTCTTATCCTGATTGAATTCGTCTGTGGATAAGCCCACGATCAGATAATCGCCAAGCTCTTTGGCACGCCGTAAAAGGTTGATATGACCGTAGTGCAACAAATCGAAGGTACCGTATGTGATAACTCTTTTCATATATCCTGATCCTTCACATTGAGCCACTGAAAGGGTCAGCGGCTTATTTTCAACACATGGCGGAGTTTATGGGTGAATAGGTACAACAGTCGCTCGATCCGTAACCATTTTTTTCGCTGTAGATCTACGATCTCATAGCAGTCGTCAGCGTTGTAGGTATGGATCCCGTCGAAGTGTTTTCGGCTATCTATCTTGATGTCGGCCACGTCGATCTGACGGACAGCATGCTCTTTGTAGCTGTTTTCACTTAGCTCTAGGATCTGATGGAAGGTGATACGCTCGCCGTACATATCCTTACAGTCCTGACTTACACGGTAGAGCGTTCCTTCGTGGGGGAAGATACAGCCTGCGTTCCGTGCATATCGTGCCCCCTGTACCACCGGTCCAGGCTGACATAGCGTGAACCGAGTCCCGTCCCATACATAAGCATAGAGCTTGTCGTAGACATAAGGTTTCTGGGTCTTGTCGAAGATCAGGGTGAGCAAATAGACCTTCCCCTGATGCTCTATAAGATCCGTATCACAGGCGGCATCGTGCAGCAAGACAGCTTCCTTTTCCCACCTATCCGGGAATCTGGAAGCTCTGTATAGTGCGACCTCATCGATGGTACCGCTCTCCGGGATCATGTATACCTGTCCCTCGTGGAAGAATACGTTGGGGTATGACAGGTGGGAGCCGGTATCTAGACAGGGACGCAGCCTGGAGATACGACCTTTCTCGTCGATCGTCCGGTAGGCTAGGATCCCCCGGTCTTTCAGAATATCGAAGGCCTCACAGAAAATATATCTTACCCCTTGGTGATGTACCAGGAAAGGGTCTGCGCACCAATAGCGCCAGGGATTCTTTATCAGTTTGAAGGGCTGTTGTGTATGACCGAGGAACAGCTCGCGGCCTGAGATCCGAGGGCGGATCGCCAGGACCCAACCGCCATCTGCGTATTTATCGAAAAGCACGGCTTATCTCCTATCTCAACTTTCGGTAGAGTCCATAGACTGTCCGATATATCCAGCCCAACTTCCAGCGGAGGACGATCTTGAACAGGCGCAGTCGCTTCCGGTCCTCTTTGGTAGTGTAGGGGTTTCGGAGGATGCTCCGATACTTTTCATCCAGACAGGACTGGAGTTGCAAGATCTGATCGGAGAATCGTTTGTGTTCCAGTAGCATGAACTGGAGCAAGTACTGGACGGACGACATCAGCCTGTATTCTGCCTCAGGCAGCAGTTGGGGGTACGCTTCCTGGATGAAGCCATAGTTTGCCACGCAATTATGGAACCAGTCCATCTTTTTCTCAGAAAACGATGAGGTGGTGATGCTGTTTGGGCGTAGGAAATAGTAGTATGTGGGGTGACCCACCTGGATCACCCGGTCGCAAAGGTCCAAGATATGGAGCAGGATCGCTTCGTCCTCGTTGATCTTGCCAACCGGGAAGCGGATAGTCTGGAACAGCATCCGCTTGTAGAGTTTGTTCCATGCGGCCCAGCCACCTAGCAGGTCGTCCTTCATGGCCTCCAGTCTGTCCATCTCCCTCAATGAACCTAGAGGGATCGAATAAGCGGTCTCCAGGATCTTTCCATCCACTTCCCGGACATCCACTGAGGAACCCATCACGATATCTACGGTGTCGTCCATCCGCATCATCAAAGAAGTGATAGCATCATCGGCAATCCAGTCGTCACTGTCCACAAAGTATACATAGTCGCCGGTAGCGATGTCCAGGCCCGCATTCCGGGCATCGGACAGTCCACCGTTTGGCTTGTGGATCACCCGGATCCGGCTGTCCTTTTTTGCGTATGCGTCACAGATCGCGCCGCAGCTGTCCGGAGAGCCATCATCTACCAAGATGATCTCCAGGTCGGAATAGGTCTGACGGAGGATGCTATCCACGCAGCGGGGCAAGTAGTCTTCAACATTATAGATCGGTACGATGATCGAGACGGTCTTTTTCATCCTGATCACACCTCGCAGTGGATAATGCCATGTTCACTGATGCGCTTCTCTACTGGAGGTAGCTGCATGTAGTCGCCGAACGTTTGAGTGAGGACTCCGTGATAGTCCCGGACCACAGGGAACATATGACCTTCAAACTCGACATCGATCAAATCTGTGTAGGTGGCCATGGGGAAGATCGCTTTTCGGTAACCGTAGAGACTGTAATAGTCTACTACATATTTGCCGTTTGAACTGTTGGCTTCCTGCATCACGCATTCTTTTTTGTGCATGAGCTTGTGTCGATTGAAAATGCTCAATAGCTTGAAATACAAAACGGAGGTAAGTTTATTTAGGGTGATGATCCCGGCGTTATAGTCCACGGCTGTCTGCCATCGCCGGATCCGAAGATCTCGGCGATCAAGCACTTCGTAATCGATCTCGGGAATATTATCCAGCGGGAAAATATCGATCCAGATACCCGGGTGGAGGTCCAGGTGGGCAGTGCATCGTTCGATATAGGCGGTACCGTTGGCTTTGACCTTACAGAAGGAATACACATAATCTGGGTTGGATCTGGCGGATTCTACGTAGTAACCATCGGCGATCTCCCCGGGAGCCACAGTCAGAAAACGTTCGTAATCTTCGCGAAGCATGGTGATATCGATATCATCGTCCCAAGGAATGAATCCCTTGTGGCGTATCGCGCCCAGCAGGGTGCCACCATAGAGCTGGAAGCGGATCTGGTGTTTCTCGCAGATCCGTTTCACCTCGAGGAGGATCTCCAGCTCTTTGAGTTGGACTTTGCGTAGAGTTTCGTTATCGAGTAGCATACTTGTTTCCTCCGATCGATCAGTGCTGACTTGTTTCGAGCATATCTCGGCACCAACTCGCCATCTGGGCATCGAAGCGGATCTGTCCGGCTTTGTTCGCTGCTTTACGCTGCCATGCGAGATGATCCCGCTCTGACATTTCCAATGCGGCCCGCATTCCCCGATAGATGCCATCGGTGCTGTTGGCCAGCACCATACCGTACTCGTCGTCTCCCAGCCATTCCCGGACGCCGGAGCAGTCGGTGCCCATGACGGGAGTGCCCAGGATCAGGGACTCGCCCACGGACAGGGGGTAGGCTTCGTCCAGGGAGGTACACAGATACCAATCTGCCGCAGTGATATAGGGGTAGGGGTTGGCGGCATAGCCGTGGAGGATCACGGTGTCCTCCAGCTTGCTCTGACAAATCTGCTGGGTCAACTGGTCTTTCTTTACACCGTCACCGACGATGTGGATACGGAAGGTGTGTCCTTCATCCCGCAGGCGGCGGCTGGCTTCGATCAGCCGGTCGAAGCCTTTCTCCACTGCCAGACGGCCCACGGTGGCGAACTCCACTGGGGCGGAACGCGCTACCGTGTATTCGGTGGCTTTTTTTCGGATGTCCTCGTCCGGCAAGGGATTGTGGACGGTGCGAATATCCGGAAAGTCTCCGAACTTTTGGCGAAATTTATCCAGGCACTGTGTCGAGACACAGGCGATAGTGTCGAATCTTTCGTAGATTTGGCGGGCGGAGGAGGCCTGGAGGAACTCTTTCATCCTGGAGCCTCGCTCCACCACGTCCATATGGACCCAGCAGATCTTTCTTGAAGTCTTATTGGGACTCCCGGAGATCACTTTGGCAGCGCCGCCGTCGGAGGCAGCGATCTCCACGTCGTATTTGCCCCGGACGAAGAGGCGGTACAGCCACTTGGGGGGGAGAAATTCGATCAGCCTGTTGATTCCTTTGATGTGTCGCTTGAAAAAGAAAGGGATCACCTTTATGTGGTCCATGACCTGGGACTGGCAGTGACCGCCGTACCAGAAGGTCTGGACGGTGATGTCGTACTTCTCAGGGTCCAGCCCGTTGACGATGTCCAGCGTCACCTTTTCGATGCCGCCTTTATCGAAGGCTTCCAGGAGGAACAGTATCTTTTTTTTCATTTCAAGAGTTCCTCCCAGGCGGATAGGATCCGTTCTTCAGAAAATTTATCCATGCCTATCGCAGCGTTGTCCGACAGCTGTTGCCGCAAAGTGGCATCATCCATCAGTGTCGCCAGCTTCCCGGACATGGCATCCAGGTCGAAAGCAGCTATCAAGCAGCCGTTCGCTCCGTCGTCGATGATGTCGCTGGGGCCGGTCATGATGTCGAAGGCCACCAGAGGGAGGCCCCAGCTCTTGCCCTCCAGCAATGTCATGGGCAGTCCCTCCATGTCGGAGGTCAGCACCAGCATGGCGGCTTTTTGGTATTGGGCATCCATATCCTTTGTAAGGCCTGGAAGCAGCACCCGGCCTTCCAGCCCCGCTTCTCGGATCTGTTTTTCCAGAGCCTCACGCTCTGGTCCTTCGCCCCAGATCACCCACTGCCATTCAGGGCGGGTGGGAAGGATCTTCGCGGCGATCTCCACCACCCGGTGGTAGCCTTTGTTCCTCTGCAAGTGCCCTACGGAGAGGATCGTCCGGGAGGCTGTGTCATAGGTATAGTCGTGACGTGCTGCCGGATTGCCGATCACCGTCACGGGAGCGTGGTGCCGGATATGTTTATCGTAGTTTTCTTTGTCTTTCTGGGTCAGCAGCACAACCGCATCGCTTTTTTTCGCGGCGTAGCGGCGCAGATGGGGGAATAGCCGGGAGTCCCAGTTATTATAGTAATTGCCGTGTTCCCAGGTGATCGGTCGGGCATCGGTACCTTTGGCGGCCAGGATGCCGTAGAAGCCCATGCCCATGTCCACGTTGATGATCCGGTGGATCTGGTGTTCTTTCAGATATCGTTTGATCCAACGGATCTGCTTGAGGATACACAGTTTCCCGGCGAAGGGAGGGAGCTGTCGATATTCGACTTCTTTGGACAGAGGATAGAAGACACGCCCATCGGTCGATCGCAGGCTCAGGACATGCACTTGGTGCCTTTTGCACAGCGCGTTTGCCAGCCACGCGGCCATCCGCTCCGTACCACCGGTACGGGACATATCTCCTTCAAGTATACAGATCCGCATTTTGAAACCTTCTTACATCAGGATGGAAGCCCATTTCCAACGGCGATACTGCCTTAGCGTGAATGCTGTGCATAAGTATTTCTGATAATGATCTGACGTGTGGAAGGAGGCAAGGTCGTGCTTTTCCACAAGATTCGCAGCCATGAGGAACAGCGCCTGGATGTCTCTTTCGGGCAAGTGTCGCACTCGACCGTATAAAAAGGGGCCTAATTGCCGGAGCATATCCGCTTTTTTTATACCGATCCCTAATTTGGAACAAGTGTCGATCATCTCTTCGACGATGTAATATGTATCGACGCTCTTTGGAGCGGTCTTCCCAAGGCTCGACAATCCGTTCCGATTGAGACGATACAGGGTGACGATCTCGGGGGTCGTCACTGTGACCTTCGCACTGGGATAGATCAGTGCGGAGATGATCGTATCTTCGTACCAATATCCACAAGGAAAGCATATCTGCTGGAAAAGAGATCTGCGGATGACCTTTCCCCAGGGATAACCGAACATGGTCTCGCCCGCACTGCCGACATGATAGGGATGTATCGCGGACCTGCCTGTGGGCAGACCACTGTGGGAGATCATACGATGGGAACCTTCCACGATATCTGCGTCGTGCTTGCGTGCGGTGTCCATCAAGAGCTGTATGGCACCATCACACAGGATGTCGTCAGAATCTACGAACATCAAATATTCCCCGCGAGCGGCCTGGATCCCGGCGTTCCTTGCAGCTGCTACCCCTTGATTATCCTGATGGATGATGACACGGCCGTTGCCACGGTAGCTGTCGATGATCTCACCGCACTCGTCAGGAGAGCCGTCGTCGATGAGGATCAATTCGACATCATAGCTGTGGAGCTGCGATATGACCGATCCGATACAGGACTTCGCGTAGGATGCCGTCTTGTAGAAGGGTATGATGATAGAAAGATCCACCGGATCTGGGTGTGCTAGATCCAGCGGGGCTTCCCAGCAGGCGCGTGAATGGGGCTTGGGTGACAACGTCGTCACGCGTTGCACGGCCTCGTCAGCAGACATATCCAGGCTGTTGGTAGATACGAACCGATCATATCCAGCTGCGATCATCGACCGCATCAAGGGTGATTTGGAACAGCGGGCAAGTATGCCCTGTACGATCCTTTTCATGTTCTGCCTACTTTCCAAGCATAGCTTCTACAGACTTCACAGTTTGATCTCGACTGAAGAAGCTGCCCCGTTCTCTGGCTTTCTCTTTATAATGAAGGAGCAGTCTATGGTCGGACAACATCCGCTTCATCCCCTCGTAGATCCCATCTTCACTGTTGTCTACTACGATGCCGTATTCGTCGTGTTCGCCCAGCAGCTCTTTGGCACCGGAGCAATCGGTGCTGACCACCGGCGTGCCTAGGATCAGAGCCTCTGTCACGGCGGTGGAGAAGCCCTCCCGGCGGGAGGAGCAGACGTATAGATCGCTGCTGGCTACATAGCGATAGGGGTTCTTTTTGAAGCCCAGCAGGATGAAGGAGTCCTGCAGACCGTGCTTTTCGATCAGCCGCTCCAGCTCCTTCTGTTCTTCTCCGATGCCCAGGATGTATACCCGGTGAGGATAGCCCTCCTCCAGGAGCCGCTTATGAACGGAAAGGAGGCGGTCGAACCCCTTGGTCTTCATCAGCTTGGCCACGGAACAGATGCACAGCTGGTCCTTTTTGAACCGGGGATCGTGCATGGGGAGCTGAGCCAGGTTCTGGATCTGCTCGGTCTCATTGGTATTATACAAGATCTGGATGGGACGTTGGATGCCCAGGTTCTCCAGGAAGCAACTGCGGACGTTTTTGGATACCGCCACCACTTCATCGAAAGACAGGTAGGCTTTTTGAGCCTCCTTCACGTTCCGAAAGCCCACCGCCGCCAGCCTCGGCGAGCCCAGCTCGATGTGCAGCCACGCGATCCGCTTCGTATCAGGATCATCGCAGCCGCTGAGGATCCGGCTGGTGGGGCCCTCCAGATAGGAGATGGCGATGTCGTAATGTTCCTTCACCAGTCGTTTCCACAAGTATTTAGCCGGGAACAGCTGTAGCAGTCGATTGTTGCCCCGGAACTCCCGCTTGAAAAACGAGCGATAGTGGATGTGGGGCTTGAGGTCTTCTTTATTCACGCCCACATCGAATAAGGTCTGTAGGGTGATATCGTATTTCGTAGGATCCAGGTTATTGACCAGGTTCACCAGGACCTTTTCCGCGCCGCCATGTTTCAGGTTGGGGATCAGGAACAGGATCTTCTTCATGATAGCCCTCCTTAGAAGTGGCTGCCGATATATTCCCACAGGGACATCTGGGCATAGCCGGAGTCGAAGGGGCGGATGATCGCGTTCTCGTAGTAGAAGTATCCCAAGTAGCCGATGATACAAGCAGGCATCAGCCAGCGGCGGTCCGATGGATGTGCGCTGCGGATCAACCAGGGCAAAAAGATCACCTGGGCAGGTAGGAAATAGTTCGCCAGTCGAGCGAAGTAATTCGCGGTCCCAAAGATGCCCACGAACATGATCAAGGCGTTGACCATGGCCAGATTGAACATCAAGTGGACATCCTTTCCTGCGTCCTTAAAAAGCGCGTTCCCGTAGAATAAGGCGGTGATCATCGGGACGAAAGACACCAACACCCGGAAAAGATTGACGCCTTCACCCATCATCTCAGCTACGGTATACTCTGCGCCCATCATGTCCGTGATGTCCAGAACAGTACCGATCAGCGGTTCGAGGAGCAGGCCTGCGGCCATGAAGAGGATGACACAAAGGATCGTTTTCCCCTTCCAGGGTTCGAAGATCATAAAAGGTACGAGGAAGTAGATCAGTGCATAGGGGTGGAACAAACTGGAGAACGTCACGATCAGGGAGAATTTGATCCATTTGCCCTCCAGTGCGAAAGGTATGGCACACAGGCAGATGCCGGTGGCCAAACTTTGCTTGATGGCAGCCATGGAGAAGGTATAGAAGCCGGTGGCGAACATCAGGAACACGCCAAGGACCAGATCGGTCGAGTATTTCCGTACGAAGTATACATACGGGATCACAGTCAGGACTGCATAGAACATCAGGTAGTCCTGAGAGGACAGTCCGATGGTCTTTAGTATGATATTGAGGAAAGAGAAGCCGATCGCTTTGGCGAAGCTGGGGATATCCTCTGCGGTCATCTCGTCCAGAGTCGGGGTCAGGAGTTCGTAGTTTTCGATATATGTATCCGTGTCGTTGCCCCAAATGCGCAGGCCGCA
This sequence comes from Oscillospiraceae bacterium, assembly GCA_017456045.1. Classification (GTDB taxonomy): domain Bacteria; phylum Bacillota; class Clostridia; order Oscillospirales; family Oscillospiraceae; genus Faecousia. The sequence continues at coordinate 3,377 of JAFTKE010000182.1, read as the reverse complement.
GAAGAGGATCAGCATCAAAGTAAGGCACCAGGTCAATGCCCGTTCTTGTCTTTGCGCGCCGCACAGTTTGAATTTTTGATCCCGCCATTCGATCAGCCACGCAAGCAGCAGCGAGGCTCCCAGTACCAACCATAATCGATTCATATATCCTTCGCTTCCTTCAAGAACACCAATAATATTGCTCACAGTATTTCCTACCCCTATCTACTATGTCGTTCCAGTCGTGGGATACGAAAACGAAGCCTCGATCCTGATAGGGGCAATGGCATCGTCCGGGATTCGATGGTATATAATGATCCGATCGTTTGCATATGTACTCACTCGCTCTCCATCGACCTACGGTGTCAAATAGATGTTTTTCGCATTTTCCTTCTGTGCAGGAACATATATAGTGGCTTTGGCAATAAGCCCACCAGGATCGGCCGCAGGGCATAGATATGTTTCCACGCCGGCAGTCGAAGCGTCTTTACCGCCAAAGAGACCACATGGGCTTCGTTCAGCCGGTATTTGAACTTGCGCCGTCCAGCGGCATTGCGGTCGTCACGCATCTTGTAGAGGATATCGGGAAGGTTCCGACCGCGACCTCCGGCAGCGTAGATCTTCAACCAAAGGTGCCAATCCTCCACTCGCAACAGTCGTGGATCGACATCGTAACCGCCGACGCCGCGGATCGCTTCGGCCCGTATCAGGCAGGGGGCGTGACAGTGGACGGTACCATGCACCAGAAGCTCTCGGGAAGGATATTCCGGCAGAGAGGTGGCGCGGGTATATTCGCCCTGGTCATCGAAATAGGACATGCAGCAACTGACTACGGACAAACTCGGCTCCGCCTTGAGCGCCAGCAGCTCCTTCTCCAGTCGCTCCGGTACGGACAGATCGTCACCATCCATCCGGGCGATGAACTGCCCCTTGGCGGCCTCCAGGCAGCGGTTGAGGGTGTGGTTCAGCCCCATGTTCCTTTCGTTTTTGATCAGGACGATCTTATCGGGATGCCTTTTTTGGTAGGACTCGGCTATCTCGTACGTGGCGTCTTTCGATCCATCGTCACAGAGGATCAGCTCCCAATCCGTATAGGTCTGGGCGAGGATGGACTCGATGGCTTCTGATAGGGTGGAAGCACAATTGTAGATCCCCATAAGGATCGAGATAGTAGCAGCCATTTCGTTCTCCTTCCTGCTGATGTACCGTCACTGGGGGAGGGGTCATCCCTTCAATAAGTTCTTTCTATCATGTAAGATCGCAGCGCATAGCTTCCGCTGATCGAATCGTTCCTCTACGAAAAGCCGACCACGTTTGCCCATTCCTTCTCTGCCAGAGCGATCGGAGGCCATCTTTTCCATCGCCTTTTTCAATGCGGGGATGTCCTTCACAGGAACAGTCAGACCAGTCACGCCTGGCAGCATAGCATCCGTTGGCCCGGGGATATCTGATACGATCACAGGGACGCCCATCGCTTGAGCTTCGATGACGATATTGCCGAAGCCCTCCCGGTAGCTGGGAAGGACCAAGACATCCATCATGGCGAAATAACGTTCGATATCTGTGACATGATCGTGGAAAATGATCTTGTCGTCGCTTTTAGCTTGGTCCATTTTTGCTTGGTCCAGTGAGGCGGCGTCCTCTATATCGCCAACGATGAAAAGCCTGGCATCAGGGACGTCCAACTGATCGAAGGCCGACAGCAACTCATTGATGCCCTTATCACCGGTGATACGTCCGGCGAAACCGAAGACCACGTTTTCGTCCTCGTAGCCATATCGCGCTCTCGAGCCCGCTCGCCAGAGCGCTTTCTTGGCGATGTCGAACCGACTCAGGTCCACACCGGCGGAACTGCCATGGAATAGGACGCTGACCTTTTTTCTTGGGAACACCCCTTCTGCTACGCCAAGCTCCAAATTGGAGACGCTGACACACTCGATGTCGGTAGACAAAGAACAGGCAAGCTTTTCGATGCATTTAAAGAGCGCCTTCTTTGCTCCTGAGAACCCCAGGTAACGAAAACCCATCAGATGGTATTTACGATTTGGGATACGTGCTGACCAGGAAGCGATGGCTGCGTAAAAGGCTGCGTTGGGGGTCGAATATTGTACGAGATCGAACTTCTCTTTGCGGAAAAGTTTCGCCATCTCCAGTACGGAGCGGATGCCGGTCACGCTGATGCCGCGTTTCATCGAGATCGGGATGTAGCGGACACCTTCCGGCAAACACTCAGACAACTGTGGGTCGTCGTCACAGATGATCGTCAACTCCCAGTCGGTATGTGCTCTCAGATAGCGGACGACAGGTAAGATGAATGCGCGCACTGTCAGGGAGACAGTCGTTACGAAAGCGATCTTTTTCATTCCAGTCTCCTTGCTGGCACGCCCACATAGGTGCCTGGGGCGTCGATATCTTTCACCACTACGGTGCCCGCGCCGATCATGCAGTCGGGGCAGACGGTCAGGTCGTTGCTGACGGTGGCGCCGATGCCCAGCCAGGTATTGCGGCCGATGGTCACGGTGCCGGCGGTCTTGGCGCCTGCGCTGATGTGGACGTAGTCGCCGATGGTATTGTCATGCTCGACGATGGAGCCGGTGTTGAGGATGCAGTGGCGGCCTACAGTGGTGCCGGGGTTCACGACGGCGTTCGCCATGACCACGGTGCCCTCGCCGATGGAGGTCCCCAGGGGGGAGATGACGGCGGTGGGGTGGATGGCGGTGTGCCAGCGGATATCGCGCAGTTCATTTACAAACCTTTGGCGGACGGCGGCGCTTCCGATGCCGATCAGGAACCGGGCATTCGGCCACAGGGGGTAGTCCGCTACTTTACCCAGCACCGGGATGCCGTAGGCTCCGGTGGCGTTGGGGCTGTCGTCCAGGAAGCCCAGGAGCCGGTCGCCCTGGCGCAGCACGATGTCGGCGATCACTTTGGCGTGGCCGCCGGCTCCGATGATGATCACGTTCTCCATGTCACACCTCCGTCTTGGTGCCCCGGAACTCCTCCATGGTGGCGGAGGTGTCGGAGGAGATGCCTTCCCGCTTGAAGATCTTCCCGATGGTGGTGAAGATCACCTTCATATCCATGGAAAAGCTGATGTTTTCCACGTATTCCACGTCCAGCCGGAACTTTTCCTCCCAGCTGATCGCGTTGCGGCCGTTGACCTGGGCCCAGCCGGTGAGGCCGGGACGGACGTCGTGGCGGTGGCGCTGCTCTTCATTATAAAGGGGCAGGTATTTCACCAGCAGGGGCCGGGGGCCCACGATGGACATATCACCCTTGACGATGTTGATGAGTTCAGGAAGTTCATCGAGGGATGTGCTACGCAGGAGCCTGCCGTAGCGGGTCAGGCGCTGCTCATCGGGAAGCAGGCTGCCGTCCGCGTCCTTCTCACAGGTCAT
>JAFTKE010000012.1 GCA_017456045.1 Oscillospiraceae bacterium | reverse complement strand
TACCCATCTCCACCACGTCGTCCAGATCGGAGGCGTTGAAGTAGATGTTATACAGGATCTCGCTCTCGAAGCTGACGGTGCCGTAGCTCAGCGCCAGGGTGGGCTGGACCACTGCGTCAGGATCCGCCTCACCACAAACCGTGCAGCTGCCGCCGGAATAGCTATGGCCGGTAGCCGCCACATCGTCACCGGTGTAGCTGTCGCCACAGTTGGAGCAGGTGTAGGTCGTATAGCCCGACGCCTTACAGGTGGGAGATACTATGGTAGTCTGGTAGCTGTGCCCTGTGGCGTTGATGACTTGGGTCTCACTTTCACCGCAGATGGAGCAGGTCCTGATCTGACTGCCGTCAGCAGTACAGGTAGCTGCCTCACTGACGGTCCATCCACCAAAACTGTGGGTATGGATGCCTTCATCGACCTCCAGGTACCCCAGCGTAACATTGGAGAGGGGGAACCGGGGCGTACCGATGTAACGGAATGTGAAGTCTTTACCGGAGAGCCAATCAGAGGTAGTGCCCTGGGAAGATGCGCCAACGAAGTAGTTATCCATAGCGCCCAGTTCTACCCCATCCACAGAAAGGTACACCATATTCGAACCATCGTCGTTGATCCGATTGGTCATGGTGTAGGTATGCTCGATGGTGCCGTCGATGCCGAAGTCAGACAGCTGCAGACCGTACTGCACGTGTCGGCTGCCGTTGTAAACACCGAAGCCGATCATACCGCTGTCCTTGCGCCTGTACAGATAGGGCGCATTGGTCTTGCTGGTGGTTTGGGAGGCGGAGAGCAGGAAAGCACCGCCCGCAGAGCCGGCCCATGTGCCGGAAGAACTCCAGGAAACGCTCCACGGCTTATCGTGCTGCAGCACGATGGGCGTATCCAAACGATACGTCGCCTCATTGAACACGCTGCCCGAGATACTGCCGATCACCCGATTGGCGGTATTGGCGACAAAATCGTCCGTGGTGATGTTCTTGAAGCTGCTGCCAGAGCCCTCCCAACGATATTTATCCAGCGTGTCATCCCCAGGGATACCGTTCTCCCAGACCTGGATGTAGTCGTAGGATTGCTGAAGACCGTAATTGTAGTTGCCCATATAGGGGAAGGTGAAGTCCTTGCCGTTGACGAAATCTGCGGTACTGCCCTGGTACTCGCTGCCCAGATAGTAGCGGTCCATGGGTCCCAGCTCCACACCGTCCACAGTCAAGTAGATCATGTTGGTGCCGTCAGAACTGATCTTGTTGGTCAGGCGGTAGGTATGTCCTGCGGTGGCGTCCAGTCCGTGATCTGCCAGCATGATGCCATAGCTATGGCATTTAGAACCGTCGCAGTAGCCAAACGCCACGATATCCGCGCTTCGGTACAGATAGGAGGCATTGAGTTTCAAAGCCGTATCACCGGATGAGAAGAGCATGGTATTGCCAGACCAGGAGGGGGTCTTCCACTCCATCACCCAGGGACGGTCATGCATCAGGACCACAGGCTCCTCCAGCCGGTTATAGTAGTTGGTGTATGTGCCGTCCGTACAGCTGCCGCCCAGGACGGTGACGTTATTGGTGGTATAGCCGAACTGGGAAATGGGGGTCATCTGGTCGTCCTGGGTCTCCCAGCGGAATACGCTGGGTTCATCGAAGGCGTTGATGTTGCCCTGGGTCCACACCTGCAGGGACTGCAGCGTACAGGAGACAGGATGCTGGGGCGTTCCGATATAGGAGAAGGAGAAATCCTTACCGCTGACCCAGTCGTCGGTCTTGGCCTGAGAGGTGGCACCGACGTAATAGTTGTTCATAGCCCCCAGCTTGGTCCCATCCACCCACAGATAGACCATGTTGGTGCCGTCAGTATTGACCACGTTCTTCAGCTGATATTTATGCTGTACCGTATCATCGATGCCGTGACTGGACAGATCCACACCATAGTTATGGTAATTCCCGTCGCCATAGTATCCCAGCGCGATCAGGTCGCTGCCGGAACGGCGATACAGATAGCGGTTGCCGACGAAGGAGCTGTAATCATAGGTGGACAGGAACAGGCTGTTGCCGGTCCAGTCGGAGGCTTCCCAGGTGAGGATCCAGGGTTCATCATGCTTGAGGATGATGGGCATATCCATGCTCCAGCGGGCACTGGTGATCTTATTGGAAGAAGAGACCTTCCCCAAATGCTGGAGGACGGAATTGAACACCGCCGCGCCGGTGGTGACGGATTTCAATTTCTCAGCGGAGGGACGGAAATAGTAGTTCTGCCCGGTGGTCAGATCGCCCATGGCAGGGTCGTACACGAACCCGTTGAGGACATGGACACCGTCGTGATTGCCGTCGGAGCTGGTCACGCGGCAGTTGGTGCCGAAGTAGAGCTTGCCGTCGGTGGGACAGATGGCACAGCTCTCGATCTCGAACAGATCCGGATAGGTGGTATCTTCGATCCAAACGGACATACTGGGATCGGGCTTCAGGTTGCCGCCCTTCACGCCATCGATGTCGAAGCAGACGATGGAGCTGATATGGCTGGTGCTGGTCTGATAGTTGGCCGTCATGGGGACGAACAGCTTATTGTCCTTGTAGCCGAATCCCTGCTGGACATAGCTGGACAGATCTCTGACGGTGCCGCCAAAGTTGACCTCGCTGAAATCCAGCTTGCCCAGATAGCTCATGGCGATATCTCCGCTGGTGGCGCTGTAGGGGATCGTGGCAGCGTAGACATAGTTGCCCTGCTTGAGTACCAAGGTGATCTCGGTGGAGCTGGTGGCCACCACCTTCACGCCTGCGATGTACTTTTCGGTGCCGTTGTGCTTCATATTATAGTGGGCGACCTCCGTCAGGGTGGTCCCATTGAAGGAGAACCGCACCAGACTGTACTCGCCCTTGCCCGCGCCGCCGGTGCCCACGAACATGGTCTTGACACCGTTGACGGTACACACCGCCAGATCGTTGGCGTGGGCCAGCTGGCTGAAATAATTGGTGCCTGTGGCGCTGTTCGTCAGATATACGATATCGCCGGTGGATTTATGGACACGAGCGATGGAGCAGGTAGTCTCGGTGGAGCTGTTGATCTTTGCACAGTAGATGTAGGTACCATCCACATCCATACCCTGCATCGCGTTACACCCACCTTGCGTGCTGATCTTGGCGACGGTGGTATAGCTGGAATACACAGCAGCGTCTGCCACAGTCGTCGGAGCCACGGCGGGGATAAGGCCGGCTAAGGCGGCCAGGCACAGACACAGTGCGGTCAGTCGTCTAAAATGATGCTTCATAACGTTTCTCCCTTCATTCGCACCCATGTTTATATCTCAGGGTGCATGATCTCGATTGGGCTGTCGCTGGGTCAAGAAAAAAGGTATCCCTTCGGGACGTATGCGACCATCATCCCCGAAGGGATACCATCCCCTTTTCGTTCTTCACTTTTCACCAATGTCGTGAGATCGAGCTGCCCCTCCCCACCCCGGCGAGGGGCGTGGGGAGAGGAGCATCTTTTAGAAAAACTGATCAGTCGGCGAAATAGTCCTTGGCGTAGTATCCATACACTGTAGTGGCCGCCGCCAGCTCCTGCATGGAAGAGGCAGGATCATCTGCGAATCCCTTGCAGTACTCAGCCAGACTGTAAGCAATGACGCCGGTATGATAGGTGACACCATCAGAGCAGTACACCGCTGCTACATAGACCGTTTCATCCAGATCCTTGGCAACGATGCCCGAATAATTCGCGAAATAGGTATCCGCTCCGGCCACATCCACCATCGTCTTGCTGCCTGTGGCATTCTCGACCGTCAGTTCGTCGACGCTGTCATAGGTCTCTGCATCCCAGAAGTAGAGCGTCATGTCTCCATCGGGCGTATAAGAAGGCGTAGAGTAGTAATTGATCGCGAAGGCGCCATCGAAGGAGACCGTAGGACGGGTGGATACGAATCCACCATTATCTACGAACGCCCCGACTTTATCGCTGTCAGCAGGCACCACATCCGCTGCCATGCCGGAATGATGATCCATTACCAACGCCCGCTGTTCGGCAGTCAGATCAGCATCCATCAGATCGTCGGTCTTATAGCCGAAGTAACGCTGCGCGGCCGCGCCATAGTTCAGCATCGCTACGACCAAGGGCTTCATCGCATCGGCGGTACCTGCCAGCTGCTGCTGGGCATAGGTCTTGGCGCTATAATCGTACATATCACTATACACATAACTGCCATCTGCCAGCTTTGCGTACACCTTGAAATACACCGTATCGCCCAGCTTCTTGGCAGCGATCCCGTTGGTCCGCACCATATACAGACTTCCATCGAAGAGAGCCCCTGGGATGACATCCACCGCGTCCGTCATGGTCCCATCGACGTTCTCCCAGTCAAAGGTGATCAGGCCCATGTCCTCCAGAGCCACATCGTCCAGCTCCTGCACGGTATAGTAAATGTTATACCGCACCTCTCCATCGAAGGAAAGAGTGGGATACTTGGGCACGATCGCGGGCTCGCTTTCAGGTGTGACATCCTCATTCACGAAATCCTTACCAGGGACAGCTTCGTTGGAAGAGATGACGTTTTCCGCCATCATCCCACGTCTGATCATCAGCATGTTGGCGACGCCCTCCGTTTTGCCCTGGGAAGTGACCCATTGACCGTTTTCATCCTGCTCGATGGTCACAGCATCGCTGATGTTCTCCTTCAAAAGCAGGCCCTCGCTGTGCTTGATGCTGCTGAAGGAGACCATGGGCGAGATCGTATCCGAGGAAGCAAGGACGCGGAGCATCACATGGTATTCCACCGCCCCGGTCTCTTCATTGAGGACCGCAGGACACAGCTCATAGGGGATCGTGAAATACTGCTCCGTGCCGCTGGTGACCGTGGCCAAAGGCATCCAGCAATTGGTGCCGCTGGCATCCAGAACGCCCAGCTCCAGCGCAGCCCCCAAGCCGGTGCTGCCGGTGCCGAAGAAGTTGCCACGATCGATCGCCCGGACGGCGATCTGCAGTCCCAGCTCGCTGTCTTTGTGCGTCTCATCCCCATAGACCACGAACGCGATACTGCTCTTACCGGATGAACCATCCATATAGACCTCGTTATTGGGGCCCTTCAGCAAATAGTCGTTGACGCTCTCGACTTTATTGCCCACAAGGGGGGCACCAGTGTGGTCTACGCCGGTGAGGTTCTCCGTCCATGTCACGGTGCCGCTGTTGATGACGACGCCGGCGTCGGTCTTCTCGCATGCCATGAGCTTGCTGTCGATGATCTGGTCACGGATCTCATCGAAATAGACCTTGTTCTCCAGGGTGTTATAGTTGGCATTGTCATAGCCCATGGGGTAGAAGATGCGGATACCATCGATATAGAGATAGGTATCGATCATAGGCGTACCACTTTGTTCGTAGTCATAGGTGGCATAGGCGCTGACGATCACCACATACTCGCCCGGCGTGGAAGTCACATCGGTGGCCGCCGCACCTTCCTCCTTCTGAGGCCAGCGGATGACGGGGACCTGATGGATCACTTCCGTGCCGTCGTCGTCGCCATGATCGAACTCCGGGACCACAAGGATCCAGTCAAGTGCTGTTTCTCCACTATTCACCGTCACGGTCTCGCCTTGGATCGTGACCTGACCTTTATCATACACCTCATAGTAGATGATCGCGGAATCCACCGCATTGGTGCTGGAGATCAGCTCGAAGCCAGTGCCCTTGAACTCGAACCAGGCCAGCCTGCTGTCATCCTCCGTGATGGCGATCTGGGTGACGTGGCCGCCACTCATATCAGAGGCATCGTCCTGATAGAATGGATCGGAGCCGTATTCCGTATCCTGATCCGCAGATTGCTGCTTATCCAGCGTACTGGTGCCGCTAGCATTCAGACTGCCGCCAATATAATGGATATCCTTGGAATCATCCTCATAGTACATCACGTTGGCCGGGACCACCGTGACCTTCTTGAACATCTGTACTTCCTTGGCCACATCCACATCGGTCTGGCCCAATGCGGTGGCGGTGAAGTCCTTGTCGTGGATCGTATACACCACATAAGCGGTATATTCCTGATCCATGAATCCGGAAAGCTCGAACTTCAGCTTGCCATTTTCCACAGTGAACGTACCGTTTCCGTCAGTGACGGCACCAGTCCCTTCCGTGGTCAGACCCACACGGTTGCCATCGCTGGTGGCGTGGATGCTGGCAAACTCATCGGTCTTGGCCTGCCACTCATAGGTGGTACGCAGAGCCGTATCTTCCCGGACCTGGATATAGGAGACCTTTTGATCGGCGAAGCCGAAGAAGCCGTAACCGCCGATATACTTGAAGCTGAACTCCTTACCCGACAGCCCGTTGCTCACTGCGCCGACACTGGAACCCTCGGAATAGCGCTCCAGCGGCCCGACCTCGGTCCATACGCCATTATCATCCTTATCCACATACAGATACACCATATTGGTGCCGTTGGCATTGACCCGGTTTTTCAGCAAATAGGTATGCTCAGCCGTCAGATCGAAGTCCTCCGGCAGTATCGCACCGTAATTGTCATAGGTACCATCCACATCAGAGCCCATAGAGATGAATCGCTTGCCGGGCACGATGTAGACGTATGTGGACCCATTTTCGACCCTGCCTTCCGTAGAGGACAGCAGCATGAAGTTGGTGGCTGTGGTGGGAAGCTGCATCCCGAATTCGATCTCCCAGGCCCGGTCGCTGTTCAGGACCACATTATCGCTCAGCGCCCAACGGTCGTAGCCTTCCTCACTGTCAGCATCCGTGGCCGCATTGACCTGGAAGCCGGTCTGGGTGGTAGCGGTGCTGACATATTGCAGATCGGTAGTCTGAGTGGCTTCGTCCTGGACCTCTTGGGCTTCCCAGCGGTAATGGACCAGCTGCTCACCAGCCTCGTACACGCGCAGGTACTCCATGTTTAGGTACATGATATGACCGGTGCAGCCCATGTACTCAAAAGTGAAATCCCGTCCGTTGATCCAAGTGTCATCTGTCGTATTCTTGTCCACTCTATCGACGAACAGATTGTTCATCGCAGAGGCTGTACCGTCATTGATGGAGCAATAGACCATATTGGAGCCATCACCAGCCGGAACGTTGAACAGCTTCACCGTGGTCATTTCCGCCGAACGGAATTTGTTATAGGCGACGCCGTAGAAGATCTCATCGTTACCGTCGGAATAGCCCAGTCCGATGCCGGTGTTGGTCAAATACAGTCGTTCCTCATGATCTACGCTCATCTCCGTTGCAGCGCTAGAGAGAAGACACACATTATACTGCATGTATCCCACTTTGAACTCAACGACCCAGGGCTTCGTATGCTCCAGATAGATGGGAGAACCCAGCTGATACACAGATTTGCTGAAAGTCCCCTCAGAATAGGTGCCCCGGATCCAGGTGAGGTCATTGACAGTATTACCGGTAGCGGTCTCGATGCTACCCGTGTCGTAGTGCATATAGCTCGGCTTACTGCTATCGGTGGCAGCGGAAGTAACGCCCAAGACAGTACCGGTGACGTTCCCGCCCACCGCCAGATCCAGCTCATGCTCGAAGAAGGACTTACCGTCCGACAGGATGGTGTCCAGACCATAGTCCAGCACGAAGGAGGAGTCCTGCGCCTCCATGACATAGATCGTCACGGGGACCGTCATACGGTAGGAAGGATCCGTCTCATCGCAAATAGTCACATACGCGGTGTAAACACCAGGGGTCGTATAGTCCACCTTCAGGTACACATCGCCGCCCCGGGTGTTCATCAGGCCATCTTCCTGACGCTCCACACCGCTGGCATCACTGGGCACCAGGATCATATTGCCCAGCGCAGGCAGCTCCTCCGCACTGGCCACGATGCTGCCCAGCAGATCATCGTAAAACTTCTCCCGCTCCACCACGACGGGGTGGCCCATCCATTGATAATAGGCCAGCTTGCCCGGCTGATAAACGGTATGGTCATCCGCGCCACGCAGGATGATACCGCCGGCATCCGCGGTGGCGGTGACATAGTTTCGGAAGCTGGCGATCTGCCTTTGCGCATCCGTCAAGGTATAGTAGATGCCCCTGATCTGGATGCTTTCGTCTCGCCAAAGGCCATCGCCGGAGGATATCACATCATCGGAGGTCAGATCCTTGAGGAACGCCTTCAGCTCCTCGTTATCCTGACAGGTGACGGTGATCTCGCTGCCGGCCTCCTTGCCGAAGACCAGGATCTGAAGATCCGCCGCAGTCAACGGCTCTCCTTCTGCGTTGGTGACGTAGGGAGCGCATTCCTCGGTGATCGTCAGACCGTTTTCGTAGTCGATGGTCACGCCAAGGGTGGAATCCTGGAAGGTCAGATCGCGGAGATTCTCCGCACTGTCGTTGGTGAGCGTGAACGCATACTCGATGGGGTCATCGACATTGATGATGCCGTTCTCCGCGACCTCAGTCCCGTTCTGGTAAGCGGTCTTGTCCACGTTCAGACCTTCGCCGGAGACTTTGATGTTGGTGACGATGCGCAGGTTGGCACCGGCACCGTGACGCTCCATATAGAAGAAGTCGAAGGAATAGACATCGCCCTCTTCCAATGCCAGCGCGTCCACACGGGCACGGTCGTCAGCGGACAACTCGCCATAGTAAAGGCCCTTGTACTGGGCTTTTCCGTTCTTGACGCTCCAGGCCCAGTCCACGTAATCGTCCAGCTGGATCTTGCTCAGAGTCGCATCATGGGTACCGCCGATGTCCAGCACCAGCTGACCGTTGATGAAGAGGTAAACGTCATCGTCGCCCTTGAACTCGAAGAACAGATCCCGGGCATACTGGAACGAGCCGTTACCGGTGATGGTATAAAGGTAGTCACGTTTCCGGTAGCCACGGCCGTGCTGGATGACGTAGTCATCCACATAGTAAGGAGAGTTGGTCTCTCCGGTCTCCGTGCCGGTACCGCTGGAGGGCAGGAAAGGATCTCTGCCGCCAGTGGTGTCCGCTGTGAGATCCATCCGGAGGATGTGGCCTTCCTTGTCGTAGATAACAGCACTGTTGGTGGTGTCGCTGTTCAGGCAGAAACCGGAGTCGAAGCAGTACGCCTCGGTAACATTGCCAGCGGAGTCCTTGTAGTTGACCTGATCCATGACCAGGTACTGATAGTCGTCCTCATACTCGCCATAGCTGTCTCCATCATAAGCGGTGTCCGCATCGCTGACATAGAGATTATGGAGCAAGTAGTAGGCGGCATCATACCAGGTCTTGATATTACCCTGGCACTCTTCCCATGTGCCGATCAGTTCATTGGCCTTGGCACGGGTCTCTTCATAGGTGCCGAAGGTGCCGCTGTTGGCACCGCCGCCTTTCACTGCCCCCTCGACCCGGTCGCACAGTGCGGTGGCCAAGTCGATGGAATGCCCCAGATCATCCGTTCCGAACAGCTGTTCATCGATCTGGCTGGTGGTGCTGACACCGGTGACGAAGCTGTAATTCTTCCAGCCATGGTTATCTGCCGGATACTCTTCTATCTTTGTCAGGCGGTTCCGCAAGTAAGTCGCGACGAAGTTTTGCACCACCTCCCGGTATACAGGCCGTCCATTCTCGTCCAGTTCGGACTCCAGAAGACCCAGCGTGGCATAGCCGGACATCTGGCCGAAGAGGGCATAGCTCAGCTCGTCCACGGTGTTGATGGTGGTATCGCTGGTGCTGTCATCGGTTTGCAGTGTCAGCGTATTTTTGGTGCCGGAGGTGAACAAATGCTCGCCATCAAAATGGTTGTCGTCCCAAGTGGAGACGGATGAGACCGAAGTGTTATCGCCGGACGTTCTGGTGGCGTTGATGAGGTCGAAGCCACGGTTGTCCCGGTAATAATACTTCAGGTCACAGCCCAGAGTCAGACCGTAGTGGACGAACTGCTCCGCGTCACCATAGTAAGGGAAGTAGGCCACCGCCGCCAGATCCATGGAGTTATATGTAGCAGGATAGGTCACGCCCTTAAACTCTTGCTCGTTAGCATAGCTGTCTCTGAAATAGTTCAGCGGGGATTTCAGATAGATATCCTGGATCGACTTGGTGGCCGCGGCGGCTGCCCGCTCTTCCTCGGTGCTGCCAAGGTTGTAGGCAAGATCGATGATGGCGTACTGCCAGTTCGCGTCCGCAGTCTTGTTCACGTTTTTGGACACCGGGACGGTCTGGCTGCAATTGGAACCATCGCTCAGCTCGTCATAGTAATCCCAGGTCAGCAGCATATCATCGTAATAGGTATCGCCATTGACTCTGTAAATGATCACCGCATAACGAGCCTCATCCATCGTTCTGCTGGATGTGAATCTGGTCAGCTTTCTCCAGGTACGGGCGCTTTCTGCATACGCATCACGGTCGTACTGCCGAAGCTGCAGATACTTCGCTCCGCCGCCATCCGTCATCGTGTAGGGAGCCAGCGTCGCAGAGTACGTCGTACCGCCGGAAGTGACGCCCTTGTAATTCTCCGATCCCGTTCCCTGAGGACTGGTCATAGAATGAGTCAGATCTACCATCGAAGACATCGCGTCAGTGTCAGCCTGGATCTCGCCGTCCTTATCCGCAAGATCTCCATCCAACTCGATACCGACTTTTTTCCCTGCCAGATGCAACGTGAACAGCTGGTAGGTGCCACCAGTCTCATAAAGAAAATACTGGGAGTCTCGTGTGTTGTTGTAGACACTGCTCAAGTATTCGAACAGCATGCCATCCATGGCGAAATTGTTCACCCGGATCGGCAGAGAGATCGATTCGCCATTATCCAGCAGCTTGACACTGCCCAAATAACCATCCGCATCGATCGATGCCGCCGAAACACCGACCGTCGGGATCATGGTCAGAAGCATCGCAGTTACCAGCAGTAAAGATATCGACCTACTGCCGATGCTATATTTTTTCATACGTCATTCCCCTTTCAAGTATATACCCGTTTGTCGATAGATCGTAAGAGCCTGGAAACAGATCCTGCCGCAAAGCTCCTCAGGAAGTGAACGCGGCATTGACATTGGTATGATAGCATATACCCTCATATCTATGTCCGGACAGATCGATGCCGCCATCCTCGTCGGTCACACACTCCCCCAGGAACCCTCCGCGGTGTGCCAGGTTCCGCATCAGATTCGTAGAATCGGGATCATCCAGTACACACTGGCTATCCACCGAATTGATCTTGATGCCCACGCACGAGAAGATGGACTGAGACAGCGAATAATGCTCCACAGCTAACATAGGTTTTTGATATGGTTTTTTCATGACACGACCTACCTTCTAAAAACTCCGATGTGATCTGGGCGTTTTCGTGATATTTGCTCGTATTTTCGATCACTGAAGACTATTTCCACTATATTATATGCTCTTGTTATCCGTTAGTCAACCGCTTATGAATATAATATTAACAAAAAGTGGAGAGGTCGGTACGAAATAGTGAACTTCGGGATAAAGCTTAAAGAACTACGAACGAGTCAAAAGCTGACTCAGCAACAGCTGGCAGACCGGATCGGCGTTGCGAAATCCGTGGTCTCCTATTATGAATCGGGAGACAGATATCCCAGCTACGACGTTTTGATCCGGATCGCTCATATATTCCATACGACCACCGATTATTTACTTGACGTATCCAAAGAAAGCGTCATCGATGTCACCGGGTTATCAAAAGAGGACATCGCTATCGTACGGACCGTAGCGGAGGCATTGAAGCATAAGAACGCTCAAATCGTGCCGTCTCAGACGGCACCAGGCCGGTGATACATAAACGAAAGATCGCTTTCCCTTTTACAGGAAAGCGATCTTTTTATGTTTGCTCTACGAAAGGACCTACCCAATATAGGGGCGTGTTGCAAGGGATCGGAAATTACAGGTCGGCGAAATACTCCTTGGCGTACCAGCCATAGACCACAGTCTCCCGAGCCAACTGCTGCATAGACGCATCGTCATCGTCCATGGTGTCCACACAATAGGCGGACAGGCTGTAGCTCAGCACACCGGTGCAGTAGCGCTGGCCACCGGACTCATACACACCGCAGACGAAGATCGTCTCATCGATCTCCTTCGCCGCGATCCCGGACACGTCGGCCCAGTACAGCTCTGCGCCGGTAGCCTTCACCATGGTCTTGGCCCCGGTGCAGTTCTCCATCGTCAGGATGTCCGCCGCCTCATAGTCCTCCTGGGTCCAATAGTAGAAGGTCATCTCCCCCTCCACCTGGAAGCTGGGCGCGAAGTAATAATTGACCGCGAACGCACCCTCGAAGGATACAGAGGGATACCGTATATCGAACCCGGCAGCAGTCTCCAAGAAGTCGCCCACCTTGCCGCTGTCAACACCGTTCGGCTCCGTCGCCATACCGGAGTCATAAGCTCCCACCAGCGAGAGCTGCTGATCCGTCAGACTGGCGTTCATCAGCGCATCGGTCCGGTGCCCGAAGTGCTTCTGCGCCGCCGTGCCGTAGTTCAGCAGGGCCACCACCAGCGAGCGCATATGGTCGCTCTCAGACTTTTCCAGGATGTCCTGCGCATAGACCACCGCGCTATAGGATGCGATATCCGAGTAGATATACGATCCATCGCCGCGCTTCACATAGACCTTGAAGTACATGGTATCGCCCATTCTCTTTGCCGCGATCGGGTCGGACTGGACCATATAGATCGACCCATCCGTGGAATAAGCGCTGACAGTCTCGATCCCGTCGTCTATGGTGCCGTCATCCAGCTTTTCAGCGAAGATGACCAAGCCCATCTCCTGAGCATCCTCCACACCGGAAACGGTGTAATAGATATTGTACCGGATCTCACTGTCGAAGCTGAGGCTCGGATACTGCAGCGTCACCGCAGGCTCCGTTACCTGCGCTTCGCCGCAGCAAGTCCGCAGCCCATCTACGTAAACGTCGCTGGCATGGTTCTCAGGATCCAGGTCGCCATAAGGCTGGTCGCACCCGTCGCAGACCTTCCGGCTGTTGCAGTAGGCCGTACCGCCGAAGTGGGCCTTCGAAACAGTGATGTAGCCACAGTCGCAAACGCTCCAATGCACCGTCTCGTCATAACACATGACCAGCTCATGCTCCGGCCTGTTGGGGCTGGCGGTGCTGTCGTTGGTATACTCAGCATCCGCGTCCTCGGCGCAGCTGGTGTAGCCGTAGTATACCTGCGGCCCACCCGGGACAGGCTCCAGATCCGTCCCGATCGTCTGGCCGAAGCCGCTTCCCAGCAGGTAAGCCACCTGGCCGATCCGGAAGGCACCCAGCGACTTTTCCTCCACGTCCGTGATCACATAGTTGGTGTTTTCCACGCCATCCATCTTGCCGAAGGCCGCCATGCCGTCAAACTCAAGATAATAGATGTTCGTGAACCGGGTGACGTTGTAGTCCGTGGAGTGATAGCCCACCACAGCGCCGGCAGGGATCTCGGCGGTGGCAGTCACATGGCCCATGAAGGCACAGTTTTCGATCTTGTAATACTGCTTGCCGGGCCAACCCTTGCCCACCAGACCGCCGACGCATTCATACCCCGCCGTCACATTGGCATACACCGCGCAGTTTCGCATGACGGCATGACCGCCGCCGCCAAACAGGCCGGTGATACCGCCGGTGCCGGGATGGCTGTTGCCATTGGACTCCGCCACCGCGGTATTGGTGACATCCACATAGGACAACACGTTCTCGATGGTGGTGTTGTAGGCGCTGCCGATCAGCGCGCCCACCCGCTCATCGCTATTGCACGTCAAAGATCCTTTCAGCACCAGATCCGAGAAGGTGGCAGCGGAAGCGGAATTGCTGAACAGGCCCACAGGAGCTTCATAGGGCGCATCTCCGAAGTCCAGCTCCATGGTGATGGTGTGTCCGTTGCCATCGAAGGAACCGATGAACTCCACCCCCTGCCCCAGGGGCACCCAGCTGTCGGAGACGATGGTGAGATCTGCCATCAGGCTGCCCTTGACGGTCCGATCCTCCACGATCTTCTGGCCGAACCAAATCAGCTGACCCAGGTTCCAGATCTCATAGACATCCTCTTCCAACACTGCGCTCTGGCATCCTCCGCATCCGGTGCAGAAGCCGTCCTCATCGTATCCCAGATGGAGCACGTCTCCCGGCTCATTGCTGTAGTCGTAGGCCGAACCGTCGCAATAAGCCAGCTTGTACACGGTCTCGCCGCCCAAAACAGGCCACGGATCCGTGCCGATGGTCTGGCCCCAGGCAAGCTCGCCCTGGTCGGTGCTGCCATTGAGCAAGTAGGCCACCTCACCGGAAGCGAACTGCGCCGCCGTCTTCCCGCCATCCTCCGTCTCGGTGTCAGACAGGTAATAGTTGTAAGCGCTGGTGGCTTCCGACCGGAGATGCCCGACCAGGCTATGACCGCCGGTGACCTGACCCACGGCACAGTTCCCCTTGAAATTACTATAAATATAACTGACCGTGCCTGCGATGCCGCCTGCTTCTCCCCAGTTGTTGGTGGCGACTACGGTGGCACTGCTGAAACAGTTATACATATTACCGTCACAGGAACCCACCACACCGCCAACACCGGCGGCTCCTCTGAAATAGGAGTTGACCACAGCCACATCCCGTACCGTTCCCTGGTAGGTGTATCCCACCAGACCGATATAGTAGTTTTCCGGATCATCCACATACGCACCGGAGACGGTATGCCCGTTCCCATAGAACGTGCCGTGATACTGATGATCCACACCATTGGTGATACTATACAGACCGATCGGAGTCCAGGTCCGCCACCCTTCCGTGACGGTCTTCCCCTCGTAGGTGACCGTACCGTCCGCATGGAAGGTGTAGCCCGGATTCAGGTCGATGTCGTCCATCAGATAGACGTTAGCCCTGATCGCATTGAAGACCTGGTTCTGCTGCTGAGCGATCCAAAAGAGCTGTCCGACATTGTATACTCTGAAGTTATAGCCGTCCCCATCTCCCTCGAACTGCTCCGCAGGCTGGAACGCACCGCAGTCAGGACAGATGCTGTCCTTCGCGAAATGCTGATCGGCCGAAGTGGCACCGTTGGTGTACTTCTGGATGTTGCAGGAGCTGACATATACCACCCCATCAGCCTTGTAAAAGGGCACAGGCCACGGATCGGCCGTCTCCCCGCTGTCGATGATCTGATGCCAGATCTGGCTCCCATCCGACACGCCATCGTTGAGCAGCCATGCCACCGTACCATCAGAAAACTCCGTTTGGGTCATCTGGGTGGCGCCCTCCAGCTGTTCCATGACATCCGCAGTGGTGTAGTAATAGCAATCCACAGGAGCATTGCCGGTGCTGATGATCGCGCCCTGGGTGGATCCGGTATTGACCATGGTGCAGTCGTAAGAGAAGCAATCCCGCACCGTGCCGAAGTTGGCGAATGCCACCGCGCCTGCCTTGACACCATTGCTGGAAGGCCGCTGCAGCGTGGATCCTACGATACCGCAGGATGCCACGATGCCATCGTTGCAGCCCACGATGCCGCCCATATAAGTATCCGACTCATTTTGGATCAGGGCGTTGGTGACCATACACCGACGGATGGTGCCCGCGCTGCGCTTGGCGATCACGCCGGTGCCCACCTCCGGGAGGGCATTGGTGTAGATGTCCGCCTTGTCCACGATCAGATCCTCCACCACGGCAGTGCTGCCCAGATGGATGAACAGGCCCTGACGCTCCCCATCGGCAAGCCCCGCATCCACGTTCAGCTCCGAGATGGTATGCCCGTCGCCGTCGAAGTTGCCGTTGAAGAGGATGCTCTCCCCATCGCAGTTGCCGATGCCCTTCCACGCCTTCCCCTTCATGGGGATATCGCTGATCAGCCGGACATAGGCATCGATATAGGGGATATTATAGTTGACGCTATCCTGAGCGATGGTTCCATTGCACACGTCCGCGAAGAACATCAGGTCCTTCGCTGTTTCGATCCTGTAGGGGTCGATCTCCGTACCGACACCCGTCAGGCCCTTATAGCAGATCGCCTTATCGCTGTTGGTGATCGAAACGCTGCCCTGGGGCATCAGGAAGCACAGCTTGGCGGTGCCGTCCGCATCCATCTGCACCACATAGTCCACTACCCCCTGGGGCCCGGTGATCACCAGATCCGCGATGGACATGGCAGAATCGTAGCTGATCAGCACCTGCGTCCCCGCCTTGGCATACCCAGGCGCGGTATCCATATCCAGCAGCTGATATGTAGACGTGGAGAACACGTCCGCATACACGATGGCGCTGACCGCGTCCTCACTCCCATCCATCAAAGCGATCCCGTGGCTGTCGTCCCCGCCCCACAAGGAGGCATCGTAGCCGGAAAGCTCCTTCTCCGCCCGGTAGCTCATGCCGGCGATGAAGCTGCCATCCGCCATATCGTCGATGGCACTACCCATGCAGATCTCGGAGTCCTTGTAAAACACGTTGATCGGAGTTGCATCGACTATGCCGACGCCCACCGACCTGACAGTGCCGGTCAGGCCATCCAGGATCACATTGTCCATCGTAAAGCTGGACGACCCATCCTCCGCGCCCTGATACATCACAAGAGCCGCATCCGCACTGTCAAAGGTCACGCCCCGCAGGATGCTGTTGATCAGGGTGACGTTGGCAGGTCCATACACAAGGCCCGCCGCAGCTCCCTGGATCTTGATATCCTGGATGCAGATGTCCACGAAGACCACCGCTCCATCGGTATGGGTCGCCAGCACCGCGCCGCCCTGGATGGTGGCATCCTTGAGCGTCAGATCCGTGATGCTCACATCCTGCGCTCCCTTGGCCAGGTACTGGAACAGGCCGCCCTGGCTCTGCACATAGTTGGAGATAGCGTGTCCATTCCCGTCCAGCTGGCCGGAGAACGGGACCGCTTCCGTTCCGATCTGGGGCAGCTCCTGACCACCGCAGTCGATATCCGCCACCAGCCGGTAGCAGGCCGTGGCATAGGGTTCACACCCGGTGATCGGTGCGGTGGAACCTGCCACCAGCCTTGCCATCAGCCCCAGATCCTCATAGTCCATGAGAAGATACGGAGACTCCGCAGTGCCGGATCCGTAGATCGCGTCGCTGTCGAACACCGGCGCCACATACACTGCGCGGCTGGGCATGGTGAAGCTGAAGGTCCCATCCAAATTATCGGTCACCGGCAGGTAAAGACGCTGATAGGTCTTATCCAGTATCACCAGCCCCGTCAGCACCGCCCCGTCCACGGTTTCCCCGGCGGATATGGTCACCCGTTCCCCCGCCGCCGCAGAGGAACGATCCGACACCAACGCGCCCAGACTGGAGGGCACGCCCACGATCGAGTGGGCCGCCTGATCCGCCGGGATCGGCACGGGATAGGCGAACTCCACGTTCCCCTGCCGTGGCAGCCACGATACCTCCACATCCATTTCCTCTGCATACTTGCTCAGCATCTCGGCGAAGGTCCAGGAGACCATGGCGGTAGCGTTGCTTTCCACCACGAAGCCCTTGTCATACAGCGAAAGGCCCTCTGCCCCATCATAGAAGCAATGGAGGATCTTCGCATCCTTCAGCTCGCCCGCGATCGCGCCCACCTGGAGATACTGTTCCTGGACCACGTTCTCATGGACGTAGGTGACATCTGCATAGCAGTTCTCCACCCTACCGTAGGCCGCATTGCCCACGATACCACCGGTCCATGCCCGGGAGGAATAGGTGGTGAGGGCCGCCACACTGCCGCAGTTCAGGATATCGCAGTGGTAAGAATAGCCCACGATGCCGCCGATCTGGGTACCGCCGGAGACAATGCCCTGGGCCACCACACCGATCAGATCGGCATAGGAGGCCCGGCCCACCACGCCGCCCCGCAGGTCGCCGTGGCTGCCGCTTTCCGGCCCGGTGATCTGGACATCATAGACCACCAGATCCATGATCTTCGCTCTGTTGGTCCCATCTCCCTGGACCACACCGAAGAGGCCCTGATAGGACGCCGTATTGCTGACGGTGAATCCCCTGATCCAGTGCCCCCGCCCGTCGAACACGCCCCGGAAGGGGGCCGTGATCGTACCGATGGGAGCCAGCGGAGTCTGGGTCCATCCGGTCAGGTCCAGATCGTTGGTCAGGATGTAATGGGCACGGCTGAAGCTTAAGCCGCCGAAGCTCTTGTCCGCGCTGACATACTCCGCCAGCAGGCTCAGCTCCCACACCGTAGAGATCTGATAGGGATCGTCCGCCGTTCCGGCGCCGACGAACCGATAGGACACCAGTTCATCGTTGGGCTTCAGGTTAGTCAGAGACAGCATCATAGCGAAGGGATACATCCCCTGCTCCGCCTCGTATACCTGCACCACACCGCCATCCACCCGGGAGGGTGCCAAAAACAGATCGGAATAGTTGGTATCCACCCCATCCATGGTATTGGTCAGCTTCTTGACGAAGCTGGCATTGGGCCGGAGAACGAAGTTCTCCACCATGGTGTGGTGATCCAACTCATAGGACACCTTGAAGGTGTAGCGCTCATAGCTTTCGCCATCCTTCCGGCCCACCCGGACGGAGTATTTCCTTCCAGCGAATACACCGGGATCCACTTCCCTGGCATCAGGATCGGAGAAGGTGACCGTAGCATCGGAAAGATCATCGTCCACATACAGATACACCTGGGCCGTCTTCCCGTCCAAAGACAGCGACAGCGCCCCATCCTCCACCGACCAGCCACAGCCCAGTTCCTTCTCAGAGAACCAGGAAAGATCCAGATCCTGATCATATTCGTTCATCACCAGCTCGCTCATCTCCGCTGCCAGCTGGTACACATCCATCCCGGAGTAGTCCTTCCCCGTCACACCAGCGACCATGGTATAGACTCCCTCGGACAGGTAAAGGCAACGCTTGATCTCCCGCTCACTGCCGGTATCCACCGCGGCGATATGGCCAAAGCTCTCGCCCTGCGCCTCCACCTCCGCGAAGCAGTAGCCGATCACCGACTTATTGGTGCCTGCGATACCGCCGATGGTCCCCACGGAGCCTTCCGCCAGCTGGAAGCCCACCCGGGAGATGCAGTTGATGATGTAGCCGCAATCCGTACCATTGACCGCCGCAATGCCGCCGATCACGCACTGGGAGATCGGTTCTTCGGATACGAACTTCGTCGACTCCTCCACGATACAGTTGGTGATGGAGCCCCGGTTCTGAGCCACCACCACCGCGGCATTGGCAGAAGCAGTCCCCACCGTCACCTGGCAGTTGCGGAACACACACCCGGTAACGAAGCCGTCCACATCGATGCTCTGGGCCAATACCGCCACATCCGCACCGTCGGCACTGCTGACGCTGACCCCGTCGAACACCACGTTCCGGATCGCCGCCCCCTTCATTCTCGAGAACAGGGCAGCTTCC
>JAFTKE010000181.1 GCA_017456045.1 Oscillospiraceae bacterium | reverse complement strand
GCTGTAGGGGAGGGTCTCTGACCCTCCCGAAAGGTCCTATGACCACCCTGCCAGAATGATTCGTCAGGGATCCGCATCGATAGGGTGCGGGAGGGTCAGAGACCCTCCCCTACAGATGGTGTGGTCTGGCTGTGTTGGATGATCACTACGATCATCGTTTACGTTTCTAAAGCCCTCCCCTTTGGGGAGGGTGGCCGAGCGTCAGCGAGGTCGGGAGAAGTGCGGTAGCGAGTCACGATATGATGATACCTTCGGCGGATCCGTAGGACCTGATGCTATGCTGCTTATAGTAGCTAGCCAGATCACATTTTTAGGATGCGACACATCGACCCCGCGACCGATCCCCACGTTACGCCATACTGCGCATACCCGCAAGCGCACTCACCGCTCCGCCCGGACGCCTCGCTTCCTTTGCCACAGTCTGATGGCCACCAGCGTCAGCACCATCAGGGCCACCGCCACCGTCAGACTGATCGCTGCATCGCGAAGGGCCCCCGCCACCAGATAGGCCACGAAGGACACCCCAGCGCACACCCACGCATAAGGAAGCTGGGTGGACACATGCGCCACATGATCGCACCGGGCTCCGGCAGATGCCATGATGGTGGTGTCAGAAATGGGCGAACAATGGTCGCCGCACACCGCCCCCGCCATACACGCAGAGATCGCGATGATCATCAGCTGCGGATCATCGGCGAACGCATCCACCACGATGGGTATCAGGATACCGAAGGTGCCCCAGCTGGTGCCGGTAGCGAAGGACAGCACGCAGCCGATCAGGAAGATGATCGCGGGCAGGAAATTCAGCATATACCCAGCCCCGGCCTTCACCAGCCCCTCCACATACACCGCAGCGCCCAGAGAATCGGTCATCGCCTTCAACGTCCAGGCCAGCGCCAGGATCAAGATCGCGGAGGTCATGGCTTTGAACCCCTCAGGGATGCACTCCATCAGTTCCCGAAAGCTGAGTACCCGACGGACGAGGTACCAAACCACCGTGAAGATCACCGCAAAGAAACCACCCAGCGCCAGGCCAATAGAAGCGTCACACTCGGAGAACGCCGTCACCAGATCCGCACCGGAGAAGAACCCGCCGGAATAGATCATACCCAGGAAGCAGGACACGATCAGGCTCACCACCGGCACGATCAGCTCCAGTGTGGTGCCCCTGGCATCGACGTGGACCATCGCCTCCTCACCTGCGGTGACGATGCCATCCTTTTCCGCTTCCTTCTCATGTCTGGCCATAGAGCCGAACTCGATGCCCATCAACACCATCCCGACCATCATGACGATGGTCAGAAGCGCGTAATAATTGAAAGGGATCGCCCGCAGGAACAGGCTGAACCCATCCTCCCCCTCCACGAACCCGGCCACAGCCGCGGCCCAGGAGGAGATCGGCGCGATGATGCACACCGGTGCAGCCGTGGCATCGATCAGATACGCCAGCTTCGCCCGGGATACCCGATGCTGGTCCGTCACCGGCCGCATCACGGAGCCCACCGTCAGACAATTGAAATAGTCATCGATGAAGATCAGCACGCCCATGCCGATGGTAGCCAGCTGCGCGCCCTTCTTTTTCCGGATCTTCCTTGCCGCCCAGTTACCAAAGGCCGCACTCCCGCCTGACTTGTTCATCATAGCCACCAGCGCCCCCAGCAGCACCAGGAAGATCAGGATACCCATATTGTAGCTATCGCTCAGCACAGAAATGAACCCATCCTCGAAGGTGTGCATCACCATTCCTTCGAAATGGAACCCGGAATAGAATAGACCACCCACCAGGATCCCGATGAACAACGAGCTGTAGACCTCCTTGGTGATCAGCGCCAGGCAGATCGCCACCAGCGGCGGTACCAGCGCCCAGGCTGTAGCGTCAAGCGCGCCCGCCTGCCCACCGGCAACGAAGGCCGCAGCCACCACCAGTCCCAGCAGCGCCAGCGCAGCCACTGCCGTCAGCACCGACTTCAATGAAAACCGATCCATAGACTCTTCCCCTTCTCTATACAAGAAATACTGGATACTTATACCACGCGCCCCATCCTTCGTCAAGACCTTCTCCGAGAAAACCCACAGTTGCATATCCCCTCAAAAGCTGATATAATAGGGAGAGATATCACAGATAAAGGACGAAACGACTATGGACGCAACGAACATCACCTTCGCCGACCTTGGACTCAGCGAAGCCATGCTCAAGGCTCTGGAGAAGAAGGGCTACGGCTGGCCCACCACCATCCAGGCCGAGGCCATCCCCCATTTCCTCCAGTGGAAGGACGTGATCGCCAAGGCCCCCACCGGCACCGGCAAGACCTTCGCCTTCGGTATCCCCATGATCGAGCATATCGATCCGGAGCTGGAAGCAGTCCAGGCTCTGATCCTGGCCCCCACCCGTGAGCTGGCGTTGCAGATCGGCGACGAGCTAAGGAGCCTGCTGACCTATTTCAGCGGCATCCGGGTAGCGGTGCTGTACGGCGGTGCCGGCATCGGCGGTCAGATCAAGCAGCTGGAGCGCAAGCCCCAGATCGTTGTGGCCACCCCCGGCCGCCTGATGGACCACTACAACCGCAAGACCATCCGCCTGGATAAGATCCAGACCGTGGTCCTGGACGAAGCGGACCGGATGCTGGACATGGGCTTTTTCAAGGATGTGACCCGGATCATCGAAAAGGTGAAGAACCGAAAGAATCTCGGTCTCTTCTCTGCCACGATCTCCCAGGAGGTCATGACGGTGAGCTGGATGTACCAGCGTGACGAGGTGGAGATCACCGTGGAGCCCAAGCAGGAGGACCGCCCCGACATCGACCAGTTCTGCATGACCGTCTCCCCTCTGGAAAAAGCGGAGACCACCCTGCGCCTGATCCGCACCCAGGGCTACGAGCGGGTGATGATCTTCTGCAACACCAAGCATATGTGCCAGCGCCTTTCCGACGATCTGCACCGGGCGGGTCTGGATTGCGAGTGCATCCACGGCGACATCCGCCAGAGCCAGCGGGAAAAGACCATGCAGCGCTACCGGGATGGGAAGCTCCCTGTGCTGATCGCCACCGACGTTGCCTCCCGTGGCATCGATGTGGACGACGTGGACTGCGTGATCAATTTCGACGTGCCTGACGAGAACGAGTACTACGTCCATCGGATCGGCCGTACCGGCAGAGCCAAGCGCAAGGGCATCGCCTGGAGCATCATCGGCAACTTCCCGGAGAAGGCCAAACTGGACGAGATCGCGAAATACTCCAACTATACCATCAAGCCCATGATCCTGGGAGCGGACGGCAGCCTGACCGAAGAGATCGTCAAGGCCCCCACGCCCCCCAAGAGGCGCTTCCGTTGACGGCCAAGGAGCGGGGCTTCCTTCTGCTGACCAGCCAGCTGGGCGATCCAGCCCGCCGCCCCCTGACCACAGCCCAGTTCCGGGTACTGTCCCGCCGGGTCCGGGAAATGGCCCGCCCCACTGCGGACCGGGACTTGACACAGCAGGATCTGCGCGCCCTGGGCTACGGTCCGGAGCAGGCCCAAAGGATCCTGGTGCTTCTGCACGACCAGACTCTGCTGGACCACTATCTCCTGCGTGCCGCCCAGGCAGGCTGTACCCCTTTGAGCCGACTCAGCGACCATTATCCCATGTCCATCCACAACCGCTTGGGCGACGACGCACCGGGCTGCATCTGGGCGAAGGGAGACTTGGCTTCCCTGTCAAAGCCTGCCATCTCCCTGGTGGGGAGCCGGGATCTCACAGAAGAGAACTTGGCATTCGCCCAGGAGGTAGGCCGTCAGGCAGCTCTCCAGGATCTGGTCCTGGTCTCCGGCAACGCCCGAGGAGCCGACAAAGCCGCCCAACGAAGCTGCCTGGAGCATGGCGGACAGGTGATCGCAGTCGTTGCAGATGAGCTGGAGCGCCACCAGGCCCAGGAGAACGTCCTCTATCTCAGTGAAGAGAGCTTCGACCTGCCCTTCTCTGCCCAGCGGGCACTGAGCAGGAATCGAGCCATCCATTGCATGGGGCTTCGTACCTTCGTAGCCCAGGCCACCTACCAAAAAGGGGGCAGCTGGGACGGTGCGGTACGGAACCTGCGGCACCGCTGGAGCCCCCTATACTGTCATGATGACGGATCCCAAGCCACGAAAGCCCTGATCGATATGG
Source organism: Oscillospiraceae bacterium (assembly GCA_017456045.1). Taxonomy (GTDB): domain Bacteria; phylum Bacillota; class Clostridia; order Oscillospirales; family Oscillospiraceae; genus Faecousia. The sequence goes on along the minus strand of JAFTKE010000181.1, from coordinate 4,286 downwards.
GGGCTACAGGCATTTTTATCAGCGAATTGCACGACATCCCCGCCCTTCCGATCCGATATTTTAGTCTATTCGACCAATGATGTACAAAAAACGATCATTGGTCGGATTTTATAAAAATAATAGTTGAAAAATGCACCAAAATAGTTGTATAATGTACAACGTCATTCTGAGATAAGCGCTCAAGCTGCGTTCATCGATATTATTTGGAGGGATCTACCCATGTGTGGTATCGTAGGTTATGCAGGCAGCCGTCAGGCCGCCCCTGTTTTGTTGGATGGATTGGAGAAGCTGGAGTACCGTGGCTACGACTCCGCCGGCGTGTGCGTCTATAACGAAGCCGGTCTGAACATGGTCAAGGCCAAGGGCCGACTCAGTGTCCTGCGGGATCGTCTGGAGGGCGGCACCGCCCTGCCCGGCAACGTGGGCATCGGCCATACCCGCTGGGCCACCCACGGTGCGCCCTCCGATGTGAACAGCCATCCCCATATGTCCTGGACCGGCAAGATCGCCGTGGTCCATAACGGCATCATCGAGAACGAAGCAAGACTTCGTGCCAAGATGTACCGTAAGGGCGCCACCTTCCAGTCCGAGACGGACACGGAAGTGGTAGCCAACATGGTAGGCTACTATTATGAGAAGTTCGGCGACTTCGTCCAGGCCGTCCGGGAGACCGTCATGCGCCTGGAGGGCAGCTTCGCCCTGGGCATCCAGTGCATCGACCATCCCGACACCATCATCGCCGTGAAGAAGGACTCTCCCCTGATCTTCGGCTTTGGTGAAGGAGAGCATTTCATCGCCTCCGATGTCCCCGCGATCCTGAAATATACCCAGACCGTGGCCTACCTGGAAGACGGCGATATGGCAGTCTTCGACGCAAACTCCGTCACCTTCTACGACTCCACCGGTGAAGAGGTGGCCAAGAAGCGTGAGACGATCACCTGGGAGATGTCCGCCGCCGAGCGTGGTGGCTACGACCACTTCATGATCAAGGAGATCTATGAGCAGCCCAAGGCCCTGAAAGACACCATCAGCCCCCGTCTCCGGGACGGCAAGATCGACCTGGACGGCGTGGAGCTGCCCGCCGACTACCTCAATGGTCTGCGGAAGATCTATCTGGTGGCCTGCGGCTCCGCTTACTATGTCTCCGTCCTTGCCAAGTACATCATCGAGAAGACCTGCCGGATCCCCACGGAAGCCGTCATGGCCTCCGAGTTCCGCTACAGCGACCCCGTGGTGGATGAGCGGAACCTGGTGATCTTCGTCAGCCAGTCCGGCGAGACTGCCGACACCCTGGCTGCCCTGCGGGAAGCCAAGCGCCGTGGTGCCCAGACCCTGGCGATCGTCAATGTCGTTGGCTCCGCCATCGCCAAGGCCGCCGACCAGGTGATCTACACCTGGGCAGGCCCGGAGATCGCCGTCGCCACCACCAAAGCCTTCACCACCCAGCTGGCCGTGGTGTATATGCTGGCCATGCAGATGGCCAAGACCCTGGGCACCATGTCCGACGAGGAGTACGACGCACTGGTCAAGGGCCTGGAGCAGCTGCCCTACGACGTGGAAAGCGTCCTGGACCAGAAGCACCTGGAACGCTGCCAAAAGCTAGCAAGCCGCTACCATGCCCACCACGACGCCTTCTACATCGGCCGCAACATCGACAGCGGCATCTGCCTGGAGGGCAGCCTGAAGCTGAAAGAGATCGCGTATCTGCACAGCGAGGCCTACCCCGCCGGCGAACTGAAGCACGGTCCCATCTCCCTGATTGAAGACGGCACCCTGGTGGTGGCCCTTGCCACCATCCAGGACCTGTTCGACAAGACCATGGCCAACATCAAGGAAGTCAAGGCCCGTGGCGCCGATGTCCTGTGTGTCACTCTGGAGGCGCTGGAAGAGAATGCCTCCGCCATCTCCGACAGCACCATCGCCATCCCCGCGATCCATCCCATGCTCCAGCCCAGCCTGAGCATCATCCCCCTGCAGCTCTTTAGCTACTACGTGGCCCTCTACCGCGGCTGCGACGTGGATAAGCCCCGCAACCTGGCCAAATCCGTCACCGTGGAGTGATACTCCCTTGGCTCCCCTCTCAGGGGAGCTGTCGGCGTAGCCGACTGAGGGGTGCCGCGCAGCGGCTCAGCAAATCAAAAATAACGTGGCAGCCCACACTGGGCTGCCACGTTCCATATTCACTGTATATGCACATGGTTACTGATATGCTCCTCACAGTAGCAATAATACCCATTGCACCGGGAGCAATACCGAAACTCCAACTCCGGCGCGTCCGCATCCGTCCGCCCGCACACCGTACAACGGTGGTTATAAACAGCCTTCGGTTTGGCAACGGTGGCCCCATAGGACCCTGCCGAAGGGAAGGGGATCGTCTTGGCCGGACCGTAAGACTTTTTCTTCCGGAACAGCCGGGAGGCGTTCACCCGCCAGGACACAGGGAACACGTTCACCACATCCTTCCCAAAGAACAGGAAGTAGTTCAGCAGTGCCACCAGCGGGAACAAGCAGTACGGGAAATACCCCCAGACCGCCAGCTCGATCACATCATATGCTGTCAGCGCCAGATCGAACACGGCGAAGATCCAAGCCTTCACCGGGATGATGAACAGCAGCAGGAACTGCGAATCCGGATACAGCGTGGCATACCCCAGGAACAGGCTAAGGTTCAGATAGGTCACATCCGCCGCGCCACCGAAGGCCATACAAAAGGCGTCCATCAGCACCACACCGGAGAAATAGTACAGATCGAACCGCAGGGTGCCCCAAAGCTGCTCCATCGCCCTTCCCAAAGAGTAGTAGCACACCAGGGATATCATGGTCAGGACGAAGGATCCGGAATTAGCGGTCAGCGGATAGGTCACCAGCCGCCATACCTCCCCCTGCAGGATCTTGTACCTGCTGAAGCAAAGGACATCATATAAGACCGTCTGTCTGGTAAATAGAGTGAACAGATACACCGTCGCGCTGCCGATGCAAAGGAACAGCATCAGATTGGGGATCCCCACGTTCCGATGCCGAAAGCAGAAGCGCTCGAAGCGGTTACGCAGTTTCTTCAAAGGACAACAACTCCCAAAAAAGCATTTCTTACATTCTACCAGCAAATGGTCCAAAAGTCTATATCCGGATCGTGAACATTTCTAAGAAAAAACGTCGAAAAAACACTTGACAAACAGATCGAACTGAGTACAATATATAAGGAAATTGCATACAGCCTTATCAAGAGTGGTGGAGGGAACGGCCCGATGAAACCCGGCAACCTGTTTATTCAAGGTGCCAAATCCGGCGGCAGACGAAAGATGAGGATTCGATACACGCACATCGGATCTTCGGTGTGCGATTTTTTTGCCCCTGGCTCCCCTCCCAGGGCGACCGTAGGGAGTGCCTTGTGCTGAGCTGTCGGCGAAGCCGACTGAGGGGTGCCCCGCAGGGGCTATGCCTTCCCCTCTGGGGAAGGTGGCGGCGAAGCCGCCGGATGAGGGCCCCGCAGGGGCAAGACCAAGAAACAGAAAGGAAATACAGAATATGGAAAAGCGTCTCTTCACCTCCGAATGTGTCACCAACGGCCACCCCGACAAGGTCGCCGACTCCATCTCCGATGCCATCCTGGATGCCTGCCTCCAGCAGGACCCCGGCTCCCGTGTGGCCTGTGAGACCATGGTCACCACTGACTTCTGCCTGATCTGCGGCGAGATCACCACCAAGGCGGTGGTGGATTACCCTGCCGTTGCCCGTGAAGCCATCCGCAAGATCGGCTACGTCTACCCCGGCGACGGCTTCGATGCCGACACCGTTGAGATCCAGTGCCGGATCCACACCCAGTCCGCAGACATCGCCCTGGGCACCAATGACGAGGTGGGCGGTGCTGGCGACCAGGGCATGATGTTCGGCGGCGCCTGCACCCAGACCCCCGAGCTGATGCCCCTGCCCGTGGCCCTGGCCCGTGCCCTGTGCAACCGGCTCACCGACTGCATCCACTCTAACGACCTCCTCCGTGCCGACGGCAAGACCCAGGTCAGCGTGGAGTACGGCGAGGACGGCAGCGTGATCGGCATCGACACCGTAGTAGTCTCCGTCATGCACAGCGCCGACTTCCAGATCAGCGAGCTTCGTAAGTACATCCGCGAAGGCGTCATCGCCCCCGTGCTGGAAAACTACGGCTTCGATATCTCCAAAGTCCCCAACATCCACATCAACCCCACCGGCAACTTCGTGATCGGCGGCCCCAACGGCGACACCGGCCTGACCGGTCGTAAGATCATCGTGGACACCTACGGCGGCTACTT
>JAFTKE010000180.1 GCA_017456045.1 Oscillospiraceae bacterium | reverse complement strand
TCCAGCCCCAGCTCCTTGGCTCCCTGGCTGAACAGGGCCCACTGGGTGGCGCCGGCAGTGTTGGCGTAAGCCTTGTTGGCCTGGGCGAAGTCCATCATGTACGCCGGATGCATCTTCGGATCCCGGGAGAAATGGAACTTCACCATGGAAAGACAGGTAGGCCCACACCCGGAAAGCCCGGCGATGTTGCCCACATAGTCCTTGTAGCCCCACTGCTCGTCCCACTGGATGAACAGGGGCACCCCCTCATCGTCCACATGGCCGGAGATGTCGATCTCATGGTCCTTGCCATATTCCAGGGGATACTCCAGCACGAACTCTTCCGCCTCTGGGTTGCGCTCCAGCAGGGCGATCAGCTTCTCCGGATAATCCGCCAGGGTCAATCCATGCGCCTGGGCGTACTCCGCCACGATCTGCTCCGCAGTAGGAGGATCCATAGGCTCCGGCTCCGTAGGCGTCGGCTCCGTGGTGGGCTGGGTCGTCACCGTCACAGGCTCCGTTACCCGGGACGCCTCCGCCTGCTCCCGCAAAGCGGCCACGCCCCAGATCAGCAAAACGATCATCCCCAGGGTCAGCACACCCAGCGCCGCCATGGGGATCAGAAATGGGCTTCGTGTTTTCGTCTGGGTCATGCCATCGCCTCCGTTCTCCTGTCCAGGATCTTTCGTCCATCCAGCACCGCTTCCACCAGCCGGTCACCGTCATAGCGCAGCGTCAGCAGGAAGAAGGGCGCATCCTGCCATAATAGATCCAGGAAGATCTGATCCCCCTCCCACTTGGGGAGCTGGTCCAAAAACTCCCGGCTGACCCACTGCAGGTCGCCCTCATCACATACCTTCAGCTCCCCCCGGAAGCCATCGGCAGTGAACAGATACATATATTCTCCCTCGCACTGGGTGTTCAGGAAGGTGACCACGCCCCGGCAGCGCCAGGCCGTCAGCTCCAGCCCCGTCTCCTCCCGGGCCTCCCGCAGGAGACATTCGTCAGGGCTCTCCCCCTCTTCGAATTTCCCGCCGATCCCGATCCATTTATCCTTGTTGATGTCGTTTTTCTTCTTCACCCGATGGAGCATCAATACCTCGTCCCCCCGGGTGATGTAACACAATGTGGAATCGATCATACGCTTCACCTTCTCGCCAATGATACCGTCCCATTATACCACACCCCCTCCCCCAGTGCAACCCTCCATCATATCCCTATATCTCCTTCAATATATCCTGGTCCACTACTTGCAATCAGCATCATGCTATTGTATAATAGAAGGGAATATGCGTATATAGAAAGGAAGACCTATGACAAAGATCAAACACGCTCCCACCCTGGGTGAAAACAAGATGGGCACCATGTCCATAGGCAAGCTGCTGGTGAACATGGCCACCCCCATGATCATCGCCATGCTGGTACAGGCCCTGTACAACATCGTCGACAGCTACTTCGTCTCCCAGATCACTGAATACGAAGGCTACTCAGATCCCGAAGCCATCCGGGAAAGCGCCATCGCCGCCATGAGCCTGGCCTTCGCGGTGCAGAACGTGCTGATCGGCTTCGCCACCGGCATCGGCGTGGGCGTCAACGCCCTGCTGAGCAAGTCCCTGGGCGAGGGCGACCAGGAGCGGGCCAACCGCACCGCCGGTAACGGCGTGGTGCTGGCACTGATCACCACCGTGCTGTTCATGATCTTCGGCATCGTGGGCTCCCGCCCCTATTTCAGCGCCATGTCCGACGTGGAGCTGACCGTGGAGTTCGGCACCCAGTATATCGCCATCTGCTGCCTGCTGTCCCTGGGCATCTTCATCGAGGTGCTGGGGGAGCGTCTGCTCCAGTCCTCCGGGCGCACCATGTTCACCATGATCACCCAGGGTACCGGTGCCATCATCAACATCATCCTGGATCCCTGCATGATCTTCGGCCTTGGCCCCTTCCCTGAAATGGGCATCGCCGGCGCGGCGCTGGCCACCGTGATCGGCCAGTGGGTGGCCGCGATCCTGGCAGTGATCTTCAACCTGAAGTATAACCCGGACGTCCAGTTCACCCCCCAGTGCTTCAAGCTGAAGAAGGACACCGTCCTGCCGATCCTCACGGTGGGCATCCCCTCGATCATCATGACCAGCATCGGCTCCGTCATGAACATCGGCTTCAACTGGATCTTGAAGGGCTTCAACCATCTGTTCGGCGAGGTGCCGATCAACGTCTTCGGCATCTACTTCAAGCTCCAGAGCTTCTTCTTCATGCCCCTGTTCGGCCTGAACAACGCCACCATCTCGATCGTGGCCTACAACTACGGCGCCCGAAAGCCCCAGCGGATCGTGAAGACACTGAAGATCGTCTGCGTCAGCGCCCTGGTGTTCATGCTCATGGGCCTCGCCCTGTTCCAGTTCCTGCCGGATCTGTTGCTGGGCATCTTCGACACCTCGGAGACCTTCCTGACCCTGGGCCGCAGCGCCCTGCGGACGATCAGCTGGTGCTTCCCCTTCGCGGCGGTGTGCATCGCCCTGGGCGCCAGCTTCCAGGCTCTGGGCAACGGGATCTACTCCACAGTCGTGTCCCTGTGCCGCCAGCTGCTGGTGCTGCTGCCCGTAGCCTACCTGCTGAGCCTCTCCGGCGAGGTCAACACCGTCTGGTGGTCCTTCCCCATCGCCGAGCTGATGAGCCTGACCGCCACGATCTTTTTCTTCATCCGCATCTACCGCCAAAAGATCGTCCCTATGCATCAATAAAAACCAAATGTCCTTGCAGGCCCCGGCCCGCAAGGACATTTAACATTTCAGCAATAAAACGAAAATGTTCCCACAACGCCCCCCATGTTATGATACTCCCACAAGGTTATGGATCACTGTTTTTACACACGCCATACGGGCGTGTTGCATAATGCGACATCGTAGGGGCGAGCTCGTCCGGCGTTTTTGAAACAAAAACGCTTCGCCGCAGTCGAAAAACGTAGGATCCATCGCCAATACCGCTGATCGCAGGCGATCAGCGGCGGACGACCGATGGTCGCCCCTACGTCCTGGATCGACCTGCCATATCAAAAGGGAGTGTTGCGTCATTTTGCAACACTCCCATATGAAACCAAACGATGATCCCCCGGAGGTGCTGTCATGAAGAAAAAGATCCGTCTGCGCTATCACGTTCAAGAACACGCCGAGCAGGAGATTGACTACATCCCCCTGCGCTTCATCCTTGCCATCATCATGGCGATCGCGGAGACCGCCGCGATCATCGCGATCGTGATCCTCCTGAGCTACTACGTCCCCTATTTTTATCTGGCAGTATGGGCCACGGAGATCGCCTGCGTGATCCGGATCATCTCCTCCGAGGACGACCCAGATTACAAGGTGCCGTGGCTTCTGTTCGTTCTGATCGTGCCCGTGGCCGGGTTCATGCTCTACTTCCTGTTCTATGACCGCAAGCTGCAAAAGCGGTTCATCAAGCGGCTCAAGACCCTCTGGGACCGCTCCTACCAAAAGGACGACACCACGGAGCTGCGCCAGCTGGAAGCCCTCTCCCCCATCGCCGGCACCCAGGCCACCATGCTCCAGCGCATCGCCAGCGCCCACCTGTTCACGAACACCACCCAGCAGTACTTCCCCCTGGGCGAGGATATGCACAGGAAGCTCCTGGAGGACCTGCGCACCGCCGAGAAGTTCATCTTCATGGAGTATTTCATCATCGAAGAGGGCGTGTTCTGGGACTCCATCCTGGAGATCCTGAAGCAGAAAGCCGCCGCGGGAGTGGAGGTGAAAGTGGTCTACGATGACATCGGCTGTATGATGACCCTCCCCGGCAACTACGACAAGATCCTCAAAGGCTACCGCATCGATGCCGCCCCCTTCTCCCGACTCAAAGGCAACGCGGACTCCGAATTCAATAACCGCAGCCACCGGAAGATCACCGTGATCGACGGACGGATCGGCTACACCGGCGGCATCAACCTGGCCGACGAATACATCAACCATACCCACCCCTACGGCCACTGGAAGGACGTGGGCCTGCGGCTGGAGGGCGAAGCGGTGAAGGAGCTGACGAAGCTGTTCCTGATCGACTACGGCATCAACGTCAAAAAGCTGCCGGAGCAGCGCCACGACTACTTCCCCCACTGGTCCATCCCGGAAGAGGGCTTCCTGATCCCCTTTGGCGACGGCCCCAGCCCGATCTACCGCCACCGGGTGGGGCAAAGCGTGATCTGTAACCTTTTAGACCACGCCACCCGATACGTGTGGATCATGTCCCCCTACCTGATCATCAACGACAAGCTGTGCCAGACCATCGAGAACACCGCCCTTCGGGGCGTCCAGGTGCGGCTGATCCTGCCCCATATCCCGGATAAGAAGCTGGTCTTCGAGATGACCCGAAGCCACTACCAGCGCCTCATGGCCGCAGGCGTAGAGATCTACGAATACGAGCCCGGCTTCGTCCACGCCAAATGCTACCTGGCCGATGACGAGCTGGCCATGGTGGGCACCATCAACTTAGACTACCGCAGCCTGGTCCACCACTTCGAGAACGGTGTCTGGATGTACCGCTGCCGCTGCCTGGAGGATATCAAAAAAGACTTCGAAGCCACCCTCCAAAGATCCATCCTCATGGACGACACCCACACCCACTGGACCCTCCCCCAGCGCTTCCTCCGCGCCCTCCTAAAAGTCTTCGCCCCCATGCTATAAAAAATGTACTGGCCCACGATGATCGACCGATCACCATGGGCCAGCACTGTTTTTTCCGGTCAAGAGACCCCTGTTTATCGGAGAGTCCGTACACGCCTCGCCCCCCTCATTCATGAGGGGGGTGCCCCACGAGCGAAGCGCAGTGGGGCGGGGGGAGTCCGAATATTTCGGCATTTCCCTGTTTGGCCGCGAACGAACATCATCGTCTTGCTGGAGCTACCCGCTCAGCTCTGTATCAGAACAAAATACGTCACCACGCTACTGCATCGCAAGTTCCACCCCGACTCCATATTCGGAGTACCAAAGGATGGTGTCCTCTCCCACCAGTTTCCTCACAGCCTCCCGTTCCACGGTCTGATAGCTCCCATCGGCACCCACCAGATAAAACACCGCGTCATAGTAGGCGATGGTACTATTCCACTGACCATCCTCGTGGTACTCCCAGCTGACCCGCACGACCCCATAGACCTGCCCCGCCACCTTGAAATACTTTCCAACGATGCCTTGATGGAACAGTTTTTTCCCTTCCAGGTCCTGGATATGGGGAGGCTCCAGCTCCTGGGTCCGCAGCTGAGCGATCAGCGCCGCCAGATCCGGCATCCGTGCCAATTCCTCCTGGGTGAAAGCCTCTCCCTGATAGGTCACGCCTTCCTGATCCACCCGGATCTGCTCCGAAGTATCGAAACCATCGATCTTCCTGGTGAAGAACACCACCGGCACCGCCCCCGGCGTGGCTCGTCTCAGAGATTGGCGGAACGTTCCATGTTCCAGAGGCTGCACATAGGAAAACACCTGTCGGGCCTCCTCCGTTGGATACGCATCCTTACCATAGACCGCCATCTCCTGGAACCATTCCGACTCTTGGATCTGCTGACGGACCGCCTCCTTCACCGTTTCCGCCGTATCGCCCTCATCAGCGATGTAATGGTCGCCCAGTACATAGTCCAGATACTCCTCGTCGATCTCCCACCCATCCAGTTCCCACAGTGCGAGATCCAGCGAACCATCCGTGAATGCCAGCACCGATCCATAATGGGGCAGGGAGAAATGGTGATACACCCGGAACATCATGGGGAACGACACCATGTAGCCATCTTCCCGAACCATCAGATGATCCTCCAGCCCCACCTGTTCCATGGACAGGAGCAGGCTGTCGAACCGATCCAACTCCGGCGACAGATACCCCTCCAACCTAAGATACAGCGTCTTGGGTACGTTTTTCCCAGAGACTACATCCAGGATCTCCAGCTTCAAAATATGGAACGCAGAGCCGTGACCCAGCTCCCGGTACATATCAGGCAGTATCTCGACCACCCGTGCCTCCGCCACGATCCCGATGTTGAAAGCGAAGGCCGGCGGACACTCTGCCGCCCCACCGCCACTGACTGGGTCTGCTCCCATCCAGTCCCATCCCGTGATCTTCTCCGGATGGACCGTATAGTCCACCAGCTCCACCCGATCCAGGACCGGCGCCCCTGATAACGTCGGCCCCAGTATCGCTCCGGGCTGCTCCCCGCCAGGTCGGAGCCACAGCAGCCCCAGTCCCACCAGCACTGCCAGACAAGCTGCCACCGCCGTCCAGCGGATCCACCCAGGCCTCCGGTCCGCCTCCCGGATCAGCTCCGGATCGATATGCTCCAATGCATCCAATAATCCATCTCCCCTCATAGCTCATATCCCTCCTTCTCCAGATAGGCTCGCAAAGCGTTACGGGTCCGAAACAACATGGATTTGACCCTGCTCTGACCCATGAGATACCTTCTGCAAATCTCCTCGACGGTATCGGCATACCAATACCGCCGCAGGAACACGTTCCGCTGCACCTTCGGCAAACCCTTCAAAAAAGTGCTGATGACCTCCCCCAGCTCCGCCGCCTCCATCCGGCACTGCAGATCATCCGGTGCGGGGATGCAGGCCTCCAATTCCGCGGACAGGGCAACGATATGCGCGTTCCGCTTCAGCCGCTCCCGTCGGCGGCACTGGTCGATGGAAAGGTTCCGAACGATCCGGGCCAAAAAAGCGAACAGATAGCTCCTGGGATCATGGGGCGGGATCCGCTCCCACGCCTCCAAATAGGTGTCGTTCTCGCATTCCTCCGCCGTCTGCATATCCTCCACGATCCCATAAGACAACCGCCGAAGCCTGGCCCCATACCGCCGTGCGGTATGCTCGATCGCCGCCTCATCCCGGCATAAGTACAGCTCCACGATCGCGCTATCATCCATCTCCATCACTCCCTTCATCCTATATAGCGACATCCGCCATCCCCTGGTCGCATCCCCCTCCGCCTATATACGCGATCCTTCCGCAGGATACCCGCCCCCTGTTCGTCGGGGAGTCCGTACACGCCTCGCCCCCCTCATTCATGAGGGGGCCCCACGAGCGAAGCGCAGTGGGGCAGAGGGAGTCCGAACACTTCGGCATTTGCCTGTTCGTCCGGTAGTTCGTATACGCCTCGCCCCCCTCATTCATGAGGGGGGTGCCCCACGAGCGAAGCGCCGTGGGGCGGGGGGAGTCCGAATCGCTTGGCATCATGGCAAAATCAAAAAAGGCCACGGGCCTCAGCCCGTGACCTTCTTTTTCTCAAACCCCCAACACCGCCTTGGCGAACAGGAAGTACACCAGCAGCGACAGGGCATCCACGATCGTGGAGATGAAGGGGCTGGCCATCACCGCCGGGTCCAGCTTCAACGCTTTCGCCGCCATGGGCAGCAAGCAGCCCACGATCTTGGCCACGATCACCGTGACACACAGCGCCAGGCATACCACCAGATCCACCATTACCGTGATGTCGGTGTTGCCGAACATCATCCGGTCCACCAACCAGATCTTAACGAAGCACACCACGCCCAGGGCCACACCACAAAGGACGGAGGTGCGGATCTCCTTCCACAGCACCACACCGATGTCCCGGAAGTCCAGCTCCCCCAGGCTCAGCGCGCGGATCACCGTGACGCTGGACTGGGAACCGGAGTTACCGCCGGTGCCCATCAGCATGGGGATGAACGCCGTCAGCGCCACCCGGGCCGCCAGCGCCCCCTCGAAGGAGGTGATGATCAGCCCTGTGAAGGTGGCCGACACCATCATCAGCATCAGCCAAGGGATACGATTCTTGAACAGCTCGAACACGTTGCTGCGCAGATAGCTCTTCTCCGAGGGCAGCATACCGGACATCTTCTCGATATCCTCGGTGGCCTCTTCTTCCATGACGTCCATGGCGTCATCGAAGGTGACGATACCCACCATCCGGTTCTCGCCGTCCACCACAGGCAACGCCAGGAAGTTGTACTTGCTGAACATATGGGCGACCTCTTCCTGGTCGGTCCGGGTGGTGACGGAGATCAGATTGGTCAGCATGATCTCACTGATCGGCGTCTCGTCATCCTCAGCAAGCAACAGGTCCTTCACCGTCACCAGGCCGATCAGCGTCCGGTCCTTGTCGGTGACATAGCAGGTGTAGATGGTCTCCTTATCCACGCCCTGCCGCCGGATCCGCAGGATCGCCTCTTCGACGGTCATGCTGGGCCGCAGGGAAACATACTCCGTGGTCATGATCGACCCGGCAGAATTATCAGGATAGCGCAGGATCTGGTTGATGGACGAGCGCATCTCAGGGTCAGCGGCCTTCAAGATCCGCTTCACCACATTGGCAGGCATCTCTTCCACGATGTCCGCCGCGTCGTCCACATACAGTTCGTCCAAAACTTCCTTCAGCTCGTTGTCAGAGAAACCCCGGATCAACAGCTCCTGCTCATCCGGCTCCATCTCAACGAAGGTCTCCGCCGCCTGCTCCTTAGGAAGCAAACGGAACATGAGAGGGATCTGCTTTTCCTCCAGATCCGTAAAAAGCGCGGCGATGTCACTGGGATTCATGGTCACCAGGATATCCCGCAAGGTAGCGTACTTCTTGTCCTCCAGCATCTTCAGGAGGGCCTTTTGTACGATCTCGAAACGTTCAGCCACAGGTGATACCTCCTCATCGAAATCAAAGATGAAAGGCATACACACCGAAGCTGCTCAAAGACCCGCTACAGACCGGGCCCAAAAGCTACTTCGACCAGGTATGCCACTACTGTTGCCCGCATCCACGCAGATCCCTCCTTCAAGTCATAATCGTTATTATTTTATCCCCAAACCAGAAAGATGTCAACCAGGACAGCCCTGAAAAAAATAATTTAAAAAACTCGAAAAAACCGCTTGACATTTCCGCCAAGCGTGCTATAATACAAAAGCTGTCTGGCACAGACCTACACGACAGCGAACCGAATATGGGGGTATAGCTCAGCTGGGAGAGCGCTTGAATGGCATTCAAGAGGTCAGCGGTTCGATCCCGCGTATCTCCACCAATCCGGGACTGTGATTATTGAGTTGT
>JAFTKE010000179.1 GCA_017456045.1 Oscillospiraceae bacterium | reverse complement strand
TCGGCGACGATCTTGGTGATCTGCTGGGTCTGTGCCTTCAGATCCTCGTACTGATCGCTGGTCATGACGCCGATGGCCACCAGAGCGTCCTTGGTGATCAGGGGATCGCCCTTCTCGTCATCCTTCAGGGTGGTCTCCACATAGGAGGGCAGAGGAGTGCCAGACTCAATCAGAGCGCCGTAGCGGCGGATGAAGGAACCCACGGCACGGTTACGGCAGATGACCTCCAGACCCTTGCCAAAGACCTTGGCGGGGAGGACTTCCATGGTGGTGTTGGCCAGATCGGCGGAGACATAGTGGGTGCGGATACCGGCGGCGTTGATCTTCTCGAAGAAGTAGATGGACATACGCAGGTTCACATCGCCCACGCCCTCGATGGTCAGGCCCACGGAGTTCTCGCCGGGATCGAACACACCGTCCTTGCCGGTGCAGTCGTCCTTGAACTTCAGCAGGCAGTTGCCATTGGGCAGAGCATAAACGTTCTTGGTCTTACCAGTGTACAGCAGAGTCAGATTTTCCATTAGAAATTACCCCATTTCTCAATAATTAAAAATACGTTTTATCGTAGGGTGGGGGCATGCCCCCACCGTGCAGATCGCCTGCGATCTGCGGTCATCGGGCTCTCATGATGTACCCTTGCAAGCAAGGGCACCGGCGAGGGCATGCCCTCGCCCTACATTGCCATCAAGACTGTAGCGCCGCGTCCTTCGCCAGCACCTTTTCCGCGTCGGCCTTGCGCTTATCGTCCAGCTTCTGGGCCAGTTCGGGATCCGAGACCGCCAGGATCTGCACAGACAACAAAGCGGCATTGACAGCACCCTCCACCGCCACAGTGGCGACAGGGATGCCGGAGGGCATCTGCACCGTGGACAGCAAAGCGTCAATACCGTTAGAGAAGGTGGTGGACTTCATGGGGATGCCGATCACAGGCAGGGTGGTGTTGGCAGCCAGAGCGCCCGCCAGATGGGCCGCCATACCGGCAGCGGCGATGATCGCGCCAAAGCCTGCACTGCGGGCGTTCACGGCGAAATCACGGGCCTGCTCCGGGGTGCGGTGGGCGGAGTAGACGTGCATCTCGTAGGGCACACCGAAGCTCTGCAGCGTATCCGCAGCCTTGCGGACCACCGGCAGGTCGGAATCGGAACCCATGATGATAGCGACTTTCTTCATGCGTTTACCTCCAAAAAACATAAAAAGGCACACTCGACCGTTCAAGGTGAAGTGTGCCCAGACGGTCGGCTTTATCCGCCCCTGCTCCGTGTGGTGCTCCACTAAAAAACCGTCAGTAACAGAGGCGCTTGGAAATACGCCTATATTATAGCATGATGGTTTTCATTCGTCAATTCGGTGAAAACACAGTTTCTCAGCCTTTTTGAAACGATTCCATGTGGATGTTGCCAACAACATGGCCACCACTGCCGTTCGATCGGATGCGACTGTTTTTCTCCTTGAATTTTTCATCATATCATGTTAGAATAAGGTGATTATTTATAGACTGCCGAAGTATCGGCTCAGAAAGCGGCGATATCGATGAAAAAAAGGATCCCCCTGTCGACTCCTACCATGCACACCGAGGAGTTAGGCTTCGTCCACGAGGCGTTCGATAAGAACTGGATCGCGCCCCTGGGCTTCAATTGTGATAATTTCGAAACAGAGCTTTGCGCCTATCTGGGTGGCGACCTCCACGGCCTGTCCCTTTGCTCCGGCACTGCCGCGCTGCACCTGGCCATGAAGCTGGCGGGCATCCAGCGGGGCGATATCGTGCTTTGCTCCGACATGACCTTCGCCGCCACCGTCAACCCCGTGTCCTACGAGGGGGGCGTGCAGGTGTTCATCGACTCCGATCCCGAGACCTGGAACATGGACCCGGTGGCCCTGGAGCGTGCCTTCGAAAAATACCCCCAAGCTAAGGTAGTGGTGCTGGCCCACCTGTACGGCACCCCCGCCAAGATGGATGAGATCCTGGACATCTGCCGCCGCCACGGCGCAGTGCTGATCGAGGACGCGGCAGAGGCCCTGTCCACCACCTATCACGGACAGCCCTGCGGCACCTTCGGCGAGTATAACATCGTCAGCTTCAACGGCAACAAGATCATCACCACCTCCGGCGGCGGTATGCTGCTGACCAAGCGCAAAGAAGACCGGGATCTGGCCTTCAAGCTGGCCACCCAGGCCAGAGAGCCTGCCCCCTGGTATCAGCACGAGCTGATCGGCTACAACTACCGGATGAGCAACGTGGTGGCCGGCATCGGCAGAGGCCAGCTGCTGCACCTGGAGGAGCACAGAGAAGCCAAGACCGCCATCTTCCGGCGGTATCAGGAAGGCTTCCGTGACCTCCCCGTGACCATGAACCCCTACGAAGCGGACACCCGCCCCAACTTCTGGCTTTCCTGCCTGCTGATCGACGAGGGCAAGGGCGACCCCATGGAGCTGATGGACCTGCTGGCCAAGAACAACATCGAAGCCCGCCCCATCTGGAAGCCCATGCATATGCAGCCGGTGTTCGCCGGGCACGACTTCATCACCGCCGGGGAAAGAGCTGTCAACGAAGACATCTTCCGCCGGGGCCTGTGTCTGCCCTCCGACATCAAGATGACGGTCGAAGAGCAGACCTACGTGATCGACCTCATCCGCTCCTTCTTCCAATAACGCCCCGTAGGGCGGGGGCTCGCCCCCGCCGGTGCGTTCGCTTTGCGAACGCACACTATGAAACGTCTA
>JAFTKE010000178.1 GCA_017456045.1 Oscillospiraceae bacterium | reverse complement strand
GACGCTGGTATACACATAAGAGCCGTCAGACAGCTTCGCGTAGATCTTGAACCACATCTGATCCGCCATGTTCTTAGCTGCGATGCCGTCTGTCGCCACCATGTACAAGGTGCCGTCGGTGGAATAGTTGGAATACACCGCCACCGCGTCATCGATGGTGCCGTCAGTCAGCTCTTCATCGAAGGTGATCATACCCATCTCCACCACGCTGTCCAGATCGGATGCCTTGAAGTAGATATTGTACAGGATCTCACTTTCGAAGCTGACGGTGCCGTAGCTCAGCGCCAGGGTGGGCTGCACCACGGTGCTGTAGTCAGGATCGACCTCACCACAGACGGTACAGCTGCCGCCGGAGAAGCTGTGGCCCAGAGCATCACCATTGGTCTTGCCGCAGGCTGTACAGGTCATAGGCTGCGTACAAGTGGCATCCACCCAGCTGTGACCGGTGGCTGTCACATAGTCACCACGATAGCTGTTGCCGCAGGTGGTGCAGGTGTAAGTAGTGTAGCCATCCGTCAGACAGCCCACCTCAGTGACCACCGCCTGATAACTGTGCCCCAGAGCAGAGCCATTGGTCTTGCCGCAGGCAGAACAGGTCATGGGATCGTCACAAGTCGCCTCCTGCCAGCTGTGGCCGGTGGCGCTGACATAGCTGTCCCGATAGCTGTCACCGCAAATGGTGCAAGTATGGGTGGTATACCCATCGGTCATACAGCCCGCAGCCGTCTCCACGCTTTCATAGTTATGCACCACAGGATCGGTGTAGTCACCCACATAGGAGTCGCCACAATCCACGCAGGTGTAGGTAGTGTAGCCTTCCTCCGTGCAAGTCGGAGCCGTCACCACGCCCTCATAGTTATGCACCACAGGATCGGTGTAGGCACCCACATAGGAGTCGCCACAATCCACGCAGGTGTAGGTAGTGTAGCCTTCCTCCGTGCAAGTCGGAGCCGTCACCACGCCCTCATAGTTATGGACCACAGGATCGGTGTAGTCACCCACATAGGAGTCGCCACAATCCACGCAGGTATAGGTGGTGTAGCCCTCTTCCGTACAGGTGGGATCCGTCACAACGCCCTCATAGTTATGCACCACAGGATCGGTGTAGTCGTCCACGTAGGAATGACCGCACTCCCCGCAGGTATAGGTGGTATAGCCCTTCTCGGTACAGGTGGGATCCGTCACCACAGCGCTGAAGCTGTGGGTATGTGCGAAGTGGACCGTGGCAGCGGTCAGCGCATCATTGTCCCCACCGATCGTCACCTGCTCCCACTGCTCCTGATAGCCGCCGTGATACACATCCGTCAGACTGTCACAGCCGCTGAACGCGCCCTCACCGATCACCGTGACCGTAGCAGGGATGGTGACCGTGGTGAGCTGGGTCAGGCAGAAGAAAGCATTGGTGCCGATGGTCGTAGCAC
Source organism: Oscillospiraceae bacterium (assembly GCA_017456045.1). Classification (GTDB taxonomy): domain Bacteria; phylum Bacillota; class Clostridia; order Oscillospirales; family Oscillospiraceae; genus Faecousia. The sequence goes on along the minus strand of JAFTKE010000178.1, from coordinate 4,713 downwards.
CGTCGCCAAATACCACCGCAGTGATCTGGTCGGCGTACTCGTGCCACATGGTCTCAGAAGGATCCGCATAGTCCTCCATAGCGCCCTCCCCGGAGAAGGTCAGCACGCCATCGCTGCCCAGGACCCACTCCAGGTCCCCACAGATGCCGGAGAGCTGTCCATAAGGCACCCAGGTCACGTTACTGCCAAAGCTGCTGCGGACCGTCCCGGTCCAGCTCAGCTGGGACAGGGGATAATAGGCCGTGACCGCCAGATCTGCCAAAGGCGCATTGCCGATGGTGGTGGGGGCCGGACCCATGAAGGTGATGGTCTCCAAAGCGGAGCCAGCGAACGCATCGTCACCGATCTGCCCCACAGCAGCAGGGATCGTCAGTTCCTTGATGCCGCAGTTACGGAAAGCGTTCACTCCGATGGACAGCAGGCCCTTCGGAAGGACCAGCACGGTCAGGTCGGCGCAGTCATCGAACGCCTCCTCACCGATGGAGGTCACGGTGCTGGGCAGAGTGATGCTCTCCAAATTGGGGCAAGCGTTGAACGCATAGTCACCGATCGTAACCAGGCCCTCAGGCAGCGTGACCTCGGACAAAGCCGTACAGGCGCTAAACACCGCCCAGGGCAACTCCGTGATCTTGCTGGGGATGATGATCTCTGTCAGACTGCTGCAACGCATGAACGCCCATTCCTCCAAGAGCTCCAGGCTCTCGGGCAGCGTGACGGATCTCATCGCCAAACAATCGCCGAAGGCATTGGTAAGGATCTCCGTAGTACCCTCAGGAATATCGATGCTTTGCAGACGGCTGCATAGGAAGAACGCCTCGCCCCCGATCCCCTGAAGATCAGCGGGGAACTCCACCGACACGAGACTGCTGCAAGCCTTGAAGGCCATTTCGGGGATATAGGTGACCCCATCCGGAATCTTGATCTCCGCCAGGGACTCACAGCACCAGAATGCGCCCTCGCCCAATGTGGTCAGCCCAGCAGGCAGGTCGATATCAGTGAGACCGCCTTGGAAAAACGCTTCTTTGCCGATGGCGGTCACACCGCTGGGCAGTTCGATCCCCGTCAAGCCGGAGCAGCCGGAGAACGACTCATCAGCGATCTGGGTCAGCCCAGCAGGCAGCCGGACATCCTTCAGCGCCGTGCAGCCCTTGAACGCAGAACTGCCGATGTCGGTGACGCTGTCAGGGATGATCACCGCATCCAGAGCCACGCAGCCGGAGAAAGCGCCGGTGTAGACAGAGGTGATCCCGCTGTCGATGACCAGCTGCGTCACCTGGGAAGCATAACTCTGCCAGGGCGCAGAAGTCATAGTGCCGGTGCCATAGATGGACAGTACGCCATTATCATGCAGTACCCAATATGCACTGTCACCACAGGTGCCCTTATTGGAGGCATAGTGTCTGGTGGCGTTGGTGAGATAGCTGGTGTTGTAAGTCGCAAAAGAGATCTGGTTCCAGGTGGTGGCTGTTCCGTTATAGTACACATCACTCAGGGAAACACAGTTATAGAACGCTTCATCCACGCTGACCAAGGTAGACGGCAGGGTGATGCTGGTCAATCCGGAGCATTCACGGAAAGCGCTATCGCCGATCGTGGTAACACCTTCCGGGATCACGATGGACCCCAGATCACTGCACCCTTCAAAAGAACAATACTGGATCTGAGTCAGCCCAGTGGGCAGCATGATCTCGGTCAGACCACAGTACCTGAATGCGTACATCCCGATCGACGTCACCCCCGCAGGGATCCGGACCTGGGTGAGCTGGTTGCAAGCACTGAACGTGCTGTCTTCGATCACAGTGACGCCATCCGGGATCCAGATCTCCGTCAGCGCTCTGCAATCACAGAATGCGCCCGATCCAATGGAAGTGACCCCCACAGGGATCTGCACATTATCCAAAGACCAACAGGAGCCAAAAGCGGAATCGGAGATCACTTTCAAACCGTTCGGAAGCTCGACACTGGGCAGCCGGTGGCAGTAATAGAACGCTCTGGGACCGATCGTGGTGACCGTATCCGGGATCTGGACGCTGGTCAGATAAGTACACCGGGAGAACATCCCATCCCCGATGGTCTTGAGGCCCTCAGGCAGCTGTATCTGGGTCAACGCACCACAGAAATTAAACGTATTGGTCCCGTAGCTGTCCAGCCCCGCGGCCAGCGTCACATCCGCCAAGCTACTACAGTTACCGAACACATATTTGCCAAGTCCGGTGATATTGGGACCAATGGTCACCGCCGTCAGGGAATCGCAGTCATAGAACGCATAGTCGCCCAAGTTGGTCTTGCCGCTGACGGTGATCTTGGTGATCAGCGCCCGGTCGGCATACCAGGGACTGGTACCCTCCGTATAGTCGGGCATCGTGCCGCTGCCGAAGATATACAGCTCGCCACTTTCATACAGATACCAGCCATACTCCAGCTCGTCGCTGGAAACGCCGTCATCATAGTTGATGTTGAAGAAGCCGCTGTTGATGATCTCATAGGTATAGTGGATCGTGGCATCGGTCAGAGGATCGTTGTTGCTGCCCATGGAGATGGCCGCCCAATCCGTCTCATTGCCGCCATAGTACACATCGGTGATGCCGCAGCCATAGAACGCGTAATTGCCGATGCTGGTGGTAGTCTTGGGCAGATCCACAGTAGCCATCGCAGTACAATTACGGAACGCATAGGCGCCGATGGTGGTGACGGTCTGGGGGATGGTAACGCTTTCCAGTGCGCCGCACTTATAGAACGCGTAGCTGCCGATCGTCTCCAGACCATCGCTGAGCCCCACGCTGGTCATGGCGCCGCAATTGTAGAAGGTATAGCTGGGGACCTCCTTCATGCCCATGGGGACATTGCTCATCTGCATCGACGTACAACCATAGAAGGTCGCGGTCCCCATCGTCGTGACGCTGTCCGGCAGGAAGCCCCCGATCAGGGAGGTACAACCATTGAACACCCGGTCGCCCACGGTGGTGATGCCGTCAGAAAGCGTCACTTCCCGCAGGCTGGTACACTTGGAGAACAGATAGTCCTCCAGCTCCGTCACGCCCGCCGGGATCGTGGCCATCACCAGACCGCTGCCGCTGAAGGCATAGGCACCGATGGTGCTGACCGTCTCCGCGATCGTGATGCCCTCCATGTTCACGCAGTCCGCGAAGGCATAGGCACTGATGGAGAAGATGTCCTCACCGATAGAAGCATAGCGGATCTGATCGCGGTAAGCGGCCCAGCTCTGCTCACTGGCAGAAGTCCAGGCGTCCATCTCACCGCTGCCGCCGAGCTGCAGCACGCCATTTTCGTAAAGATCCCAGGTCATGTCCTCGCCGCAGGTGCCCGTTGCCACGATCTCCCCCTCAGGCTCCAGGATATACTCATCGCCCCGGACATAGTTGGTCGCGCTCATGGGGTAAGCCGTATGGAACGCCTCGGTATCATACTCCGCATCCCGGGTATGATCGCCAAAATCAGCCTCACACTTCAAGTAATAGCTGTAGAACTCCGCTCCCGCATCCCAGGTCGCGTCCATATTATAGTAGCGGGGTCCCAGCTTGGCGATGTTCCATGCATGGGGGCCACCATTCCCGGTGCCGACCACCACCCGGCAGTCCACGCCCAGGCTCAGCGCCAGCCGGTACAGCAGCACCGCGTAACCCTGGCATACCGCCGTCCCGTTGCAAAGGGCAGCATAAGCGGTATACTTCAGGAGGTAGGTATCGTCCTCCAGGTTGTCGTAGTCATAGACCACATTGGAGCAGATGTACTGATAGATGCCCGCCAACTTTTCGTTGTCGTATGTATCCTCCAGTGCCAGCTGGCTCAGCAGTGTCTCCACCGCAGTGTCCATCTCCGCTTCCTGCTCTGCGGTGGTGTAATAGGTCAGGGTGTAGGTATAGGTGATATAGCCGGTGGTACCCTCCAGATAGCCCTCAGCGTCGCCATTCCAGCCGCCGTACTGCCACATCAGGTAATCGCCCTCGGTAGGCACACCGGTGTGCTTCACCGCCTCCGCATCGATCGCGTACAGGTATTCATTCAGCAGTTCTTCGGTGTAGTTGGGGATCTGGATGTTGACATCGCAGACCGCCTGCCGCTGCTTCATGGCCTCCCGCAGGACCGCACCAGCCTCCTCCAGAGTCGTGGCATACTCCACCTCTGAGACAGTGCTGGACTCATCATACCGGGGCCGCTCCATGTCCAGGCCCCCCAGGTCCGCCTCCGTCAAAACGTCAGCGTAAAGCGGGTTGATATAAGTTGCCGAGATCGGCTCGATCGACACCCGTTCGCTGGTTTGGGTCGCGAACGCTGCCGTCGGGATGATGCTGCCCAACATCGCCAGCACCAACAATATCGCCGTGATCTTTCTCATCTGATGTCCTCCCGTTTCCACAAGATCTGTAGTACGTTCCCCCTCGATGTTGGAAGTACTCTCCTAGCCCATATTGTAGATCATCCGACTGCCGGTGTCAATCACGCTTGCCGAATTTTGTCATTCTGACCGTCCCTCTTCCTCGTATGCTGCCCCTGGGGATACACCGCATATACCAAAAACAGGACTGCCGCAAAAAGCAGAAGCTTTTCGCACAATGTCATTAAGTTAAGCACGCCCTCAAGGCTCCCCTTGTAGGGGAGCTGTCAGCGAAGCTGACTGAGGGGTTTTCAAAAGCGTGCGACCCACGCTTTTGGTGATCAGCTGCGCTGATCACACACCCCTCCGAGCCGCCT
>JAFTKE010000177.1 GCA_017456045.1 Oscillospiraceae bacterium | reverse complement strand
CCTCCTTTAATTTATAGATACGAGATACGAGATATGAGATACGAGATATGGTGAAGACATGGGATATCTCATATCTCGTATCTCATATCTTATATCTTTCCGGTCAGGCTCCAGGTGGTGGAGCCGGTGATGGTGATGGTCTGGTATGTGCCGATCAGGTCGTCGCTTCCCTGGAAGCGGACCAGGCGGCCGCCTTCGGTGCGGGCGGTGAGGTGGTCGCCGTCTTTGCCGTCCACCAGGCAGCGCATGGCTTTGCCTACGTAGGCAGCGTGGATCTGGGTGGAGATCTCATTTTGTACCGCGCAGAGCTTATCGAAGCGGCGGTTCTTCTCCTGCTTGGGGGTGGGGTCCTCCATGGAGGCGGCGGGGGTGCCATGGCGGGGAGAGAAGATGAAGGTGAAGAGGGCATCGTAGCGAACTTTCTGGATCAAAGTGATCGTCTCTTCGAATTCTTCTTCCGTCTCGCCGGGGAAGCCTACGATCACGTCGGAGGTCAGCACCAGATCCGGCATGACGGATTTGGCGTAGCGGACGGCTTCCAGGTATTTTTCACGGTCGTAGTGGCGGTTCATGGCCTTCAGGACACGGGAGGAGCCGGACTGGAAGGGCAGGTGCAATTGCTTGGCGATCTTATCGTATCTTGCCATGGTGTCGAAGAGCTTTCGACCAGCGTCTCTGGGGTGGCTGGTCATGAAGCGGATCAGGAACTCGCCGGGGATCTGGGCGATTCTCTCCAAAAGGTCGGAAAAGTCCATGCAGCAGTCCAGGTCCTTGCCGTAGGAGTTGACGTTCTGGCCCAGGAGGGTGATCTCCTTGCAGCCGCCTTCGATCAGGGCGCGGCACTCGGCCAGGATGTCCTGGGGCTGGCGGCTGCGCTCCCGGCCACGGACGTAGGGGACGATGCAATACGTACAGAAATTGTTGCAGCCGTACATGATCGACACCCAGGCCTTCAGCTTGTCGTCCCGGACCTGGGGGATGCCCTCGGCGATGGAGCCGGGCTCGTCAGTGATATAGAACTGGCGCTTGCCGCCATACAATACATTATATAATATCTCCGGGAACTGCCACAGGTGGTGGGTGGAGAAGACACCGTCCACATGGTGGTAGCTATGACGGATGCGGTCGGAGACGATTCGTTGTCCCGCCATGCAGCCGCACAGGAAGATCTTCTGGGCCGGGTGGCGGCGCTTGGTGTGGACCAGGGCTCCCAGGTTGCCGAAGACACGCTGCTCGGCGTGTTCCCGGATGGCGCAGGTGTTCATCACCACCACGTCAGCTCCTTCGGCGGAGTCGGTGATGGTATAGCCGCTTTGGGTCAGGTAGCCCCGGAGCTTTTCGGAGTCGGCTTCGTTCTGCTGGCAGCCGTAGGTCTCCACATAGGCGGTGGGGACACGGTCACGGTCGTGCCAATAGGCCGCGATCTGGTCGCAATAGGCGAACTGGGCAGCAAGCTCCTGGGCGGAAATGACGGTGGTTTTATTGGACATAAGGATACTCCCCCGATGATACTATCTCAATGTAGGATGATACCATTTTTTGTGGCTCTTTGCAAGAGGGGGCAATTGTAAATAAATTTCTTTATCCCTTGCATTCGGGGCGCTGCCATGATAAACTGGGCGTGATATTTGCCGGCTGCGCCGGAGAAAGAGGACGCTATGAAGAGCAGGAACGATAAAGAAGAGAAAACGGAGGCGAAGGCGCAGGCCCCCTCCGACAAGAAGGCCAAGACGCCTGGGAAGGGGCTGAAGACCTGGGTATGGGCGCTGATCATCACCGTGGCGGTGCTGGTGGTGCTGGTGGGCACGGTGGCTATCTGGTGGGCCTGTGAGGACGTGGAGAGCTTCAGTGAAGGATGGACGATCACGACGAATCTGTTCTCTCCTCCGGAAAATGATGTGTTTTATAAGGATTCCTACACGGTGTCCGATAAAAAAGCTGCCAAATGGAATGGGAAAGTGGTGGCTACGGTGGGCGATGCGGAGCTGACCAATGGAGAGCTGCAGGCCTACTACTGGATGAACGTGTATGATTTCCTGAACAATTATGGCTACTATGCCGTGTATGCGGGGCTGGACTACACGAAGCCTCTGGATGAGCAGACCTGCCCGGAGACCGATGGCGGCACCTGGCAGCATTTCTTCCTGGATGACGCGCTGATGGGCTGGCACAAGTATCAGGCGCTGGCGCTGATGGCGGAAAAGGAAGGGGTCCCGCTGACCGAGGATATGCAGAAGGATCTGGATAGTCTGCGCTCGGTGATGGCTCAGCAGGCGGTGGACGGCGGGTTCAGCAGCATCGATGCCATGCTCCAGAAGGATATGGGCGCCGGTGTCTCCTATGAGGATTACTATATGTACACTGAGACCTATTACAAGGGCTATGTGTACTTCGAGAAGCTGTACGATGAAGCCGCAGCGGCGATCGATGACGAGGCGCTGGAGGCCTGGTTCAAGGAGCATTCCGAGTCTCTTTCTGAGGACGGCGTCACCAAGGAGTCCGGGAAGCTGTACGATGTGCGGCACATCCTGATCGCTCCCGAGGGAGGCACCAAGGATGCCAGCGGCAATGTGACCTATTCTGAGGCCGAGTGGGAGGCATGCCGTGCCGCGGCCCAGAAGCTCCTGGATGACTGGCTGGCAGGGGAGGCCACTGAGGAAGCTTTCGCGATCCTTGCCAACGAGCATTCCATCGATACCGGGTCCAACACCAATGGCGGCCTTTATGAAGGGCTGGACAAGGATACCAATTTCGTCCAGGAGTACAAGGACTGGTATCTGGACGAGAGCCGCAAGGCCGGGGACTACGGTCTGGTGAAGAGCGATTACGGCTATCACATCATGTACTTCTCCGGTGCGGAGGAGGAATGGAAGGCAGCCTGCCGGGAGGGGATCTTGACCGAGAAGGCCAATGAGATCGCCCAGGCGGCTATGGATGCCTATCCGATCAGCGTGATCTATAAGGATATCGTGATCGGCTATGTGGATCTGGAAGCCAACCAGGCGAGCCAGAACAGTGGAAGTTGATATGGATCGCCCCCGCTGCGTTTTTGCAGCGGGGGCGATCATTTGGTGGGAGGGGGATCATCGCTTGGCGTGACTGCTTTTGCCCTCGCATTTATGAGGGGGCGCGCAGCGACGGGGGGAGTCCGGATCATTCGGCGTTTCTCTGTTTGCCGGGCCGTACACCACAACGCTATGTAGGGAAAGGGCATGCCCTTTCCGCCGCAAATCGTATACGATTTGCGGGAAATGATGCGTTTTTAGTGTGCTTGCCGTGGCAAGCACACCGGAAAGGGCATGCCCTTTCCCTACATG
>JAFTKE010000176.1 GCA_017456045.1 Oscillospiraceae bacterium | reverse complement strand
CCAGCTGTGCCGCCCTCCGCTGCGCCCGGATCTGCCGCCGGACCATCCGGTCCTCTCTGCGCCAGATCGCCTCATAGCGTTGCTGAGCGTGTGCCGCCCTGGCCTGCCGCGCCGCCCGGCTGAGCATCACCGCATCGTTCAGCGCCATGAGATCCTTTTGAGTAGGCATTTTCGTTTCCTCCTTTATCTAGCATACCATCCTATCTGGGCCTGTTCCTCGACCCAGCGCTCCAGGCCCTTGACGGATACCAGGAGTCTTTTCTTGACCACGATGACCGGAAACCCCTTTGTCTTCACCAGCTGATACATCGTCGGCGCACTCACTCCTAGGACTTTAGCCGCTTCCGGTACGCTCATCACCAGCTTTTCCATATTCATCTCCTTCTTGATTTCCTCCCCTTGATCTGCTAATATCAGCAAAAAGAGGGGGCTCGCATATGGATACGAACGATTACATAAAGATCCTGACAAAACGAGAACAGCACCTCGCTGCCATCCTGGACCAATTCCACACCAGCGATGAAACCCACCTGCAGCTGGTAGCCGCCAAGATGGGGCCGCTGCTCCAGGAGGTCGCAGAGCTGACGGAGGAGCTGTTCTGTCGTGCAGAACAGCCGGAGGGTCAGTCTGTCATCGGCCAAAACTCTACGACACCACCATGTTGATGGTTGCAGTCCCATTTTTGGGACGGTTATCCCAAAAAAATAGACGCCTTTTCAGCACCGTCATGGATGCCCAGCTTCTCGCAAATCCGCTCAATTTCAATAGTATTAAACGGAATTTTACCGTTAACCTTAGAATTCAGCGTGTTTTTAGAGATGCCGAGCTCCGCCGCAAGAGACCGCTGGGAATACCCGGCCTCCGCAATTTTGCCCTTCAGCTTATTCACAGCCAACCGCCTCACCTCCCTTTATTCCATCGTACCGTCCTATTTTTGGGACGCTCTTACGATAACATATCCTGCAAAGGATGTCAACCCTAAATTGGGACGATTTGAAAAATATTTTGGAAAGTGTATTGCATTTTTGGGACACATATAGTATTATGTATTTCAAAGGAGGGCGATACACATGAGCGAGATTTCCCAGCGCATACTAGAGATTCTCCAAAGCAAGGACATATCGTATGGCGAGCTATCCGAAAGAACAGCCATCCCTAAATCCGCGTTGCAGCGATACGCCACTGGTCAGACCGAAAAAATCCCGATTGATCGACTCCAAATAATAGCTGGAGCGATCGGCGTTTCGACAGCTTACTTAATGGGATGGGAGAACTCTCGAGAGAATAAATTGCCCGACAACATCCTCCCCATGCCCGAAATGCGGAAGATCCCCCTGCTGGGGACCATCGCCTGCGGCGCACCCATCCTGGCGGAGGAGCACATCGAAGACCACGTGGACATCCCCAAGCATATCCACGCCGACTTCGCTCTCAAGTGCAAGGGCGACAGCATGATCAACGCCCGGATCTTTGACGGCGATATCGTCTACATCCGGCAGCAGGAAGAGGTCGCCAACGGCGAGATCGCTGCGGTCCTGATAGACGACAACGCCACCCTCAAGCGCGTGAAGATATATGAAGACCGAATCGTCCTGGAACCGGCGAACCCGCTCCATGACCCGCTAGTCTTCCGCGGCGAAGAGATGAATACCGTCCACATCCTGGGCAAGGCCGTGGCCTTTACCAGCACGGTCCGATAGGAGGCACCATGGGGCTATTTTCACCCAAGATTCCTCCTAGAGAGATGGAGTATGTGCGCGGCAGGATGAACCAGCTGCAGGACAGTGTCCAGCTTGTAAACTCCACCGTCAAGCCGGACGTATTTTTTAAGCGACTGAACATGACCCTCGATATTCTCTTGGATCTGCGGTCGTTTGAAAAGTATGGGATTTTCAAGGGCCGTAGCCCGACGAGCGACTACAATAAGATCATCCGCAATTTGGAGGCTACGGTAGACGACTTCATAAATCGTGCGCTGGCAGCAAATCAGCAGAAAATCACCGCACTAAAAAGCGAGACTGCTAAGAGGAACAACTACGATAAATTCGTGACGTCACTTATCGCCGCCTTTGACTGCGCCAACACTTTCTGGAGCGGCAGTTTCAGCCAAACTAGAGTAATACCGCACTATACTGGTCCATTATTCAGAGAAAACAATTATCGTCGCGTCCAGGCTCTTTTTTATGCGGACGATGAGCGGCCTACGTATTGCAGTAAGTGCGGCAATAAGCTGCACGAAAATGCTAGATTTTGCGCTGAATGTGGCGCAATGATCAAAGGTGCTACTTTTGAGAATTCGTGATAACGCGCAAAATAAAAAAATGTCACCTTCTGCCCCTCTCGAAACATATATAATTGGGGGTGTGCATCCCTCAAAAATACAAACTGAAAGAAGGAATAGAAGATGTTCTGCAAAAACTGCGGAGCGCAGATCGCCGACCAGGCCGTCATATGCGTACATTGCGGGGTGCCGACGAGCGATCAAAGCGCGTTTGGTCAGGCCCAACAGCCCGTGATCAACATCGTCAATACCAACAGCAATTACAACCACGGAGGCGGATACTACTGCGTAAACAAAAGCAAATGGTTCGCTTTCATCCTGTGCGTCTTCCTGGGCTATTTCGGCGTCCATAGATTTTATGTCGGCAAGATTGGCACCGGTCTCATCTGGCTCTGCACCTGCGGTTTGTTCGGCCTCGGATGGCTCGCGGACTGCTTTACGATCCTCATCGGGACGTTCCGGGATAAGTACGGCTGCCGCCTCGTATAAAATAAAAAATGGAGGTAAACTCAATGATCGATTTCCAAAACGCAGGATTTTTCAAGCTCCACCCCGTTAAAAACGAGACATTCGTGCAAATGGTGGCCCCAACTTTTATCACCGGGGAACATATCATTAGCTCCTATCAAGGTCTTCGTGACGGCGTAGTATTCACAAACAAGCGTATTATAACCATCAACGTCCAGGGAATGACTGGAAAGAAACGAGATTTTACGTCTCTCCCCTACAACAAGATCCAAGCGTATTCCATCGAGACCGCCGGACACTTTGACTGGGACAGCGAGCTGGAACTCTGGTTCTCTGGCTTGGGTAAAATCAAGCTGGAATTTATGGCCCAATCCAACGTATCCGAGATCTGCAAAATCATCTCCGAACACGTCCTGTAAAACAAAAAATGCGCCCCGGTGCTGCAACACCGGAGCGCCGCCACAGAGCTGCAACTCCGTGGCAATACAGACGCACACCCACCCACTACGATAGGGACATTCTGCCCATTTATTCTATCAGACTTGTCCCGGAAAGGCAAGGAAAATATGGCGAGAAAATCAGCAGCCGGCACCGGCACGATTCGCAAGCGAACGGTCACCAAAAACGGTAAACAGTACACATGGTGGGAAGCCCGATACACCAACGGCTACGACCCCGGCACCGGCAAGCAGATCCAGCGTTCGATTACCGGCAAGACCCAAAAGGAAGTGGCCCAGAAACTCAAGGCCACCACCGTTGCGATCGACCAGGGCACCTATATCGCACCCAGCAAAATGACCGTTGGCCAGTGGCTGGACATCTGGACGGCGGAGTATCTGGGAGCCGTCAAACCGTCCACGCTGCACTCCTACAAAACCACAGTACGAAACCACTTGAAGCCCAATCTTGGAGCCATCAAACTGGACGCCCTCACGCCGCACATGATCCAGGGCCTTTATAACGGCTTTACCGACCCACAGAGAGCAGGCGGACCCTTGTCCGCCAAAACGGTCAAGAACATCCACGGCATCCTCCACAAAGCCCTCCAACAGGCTCTGATGAACAGTTACATCCGGTTCAATCCAGCTGACCCCTGCGTCCTCCCCCGCGTCCAGAAGCAAGACCTCCAGCCCATGGACGAGACCCAGATCACCGCCTTCCTCAAAGCCATAAAGGGCAACCTGTACGAGGATCTGTTCATCGTTACGCTGTTCACAGGGATGCGTCAGGGAGAGATCCACGGGCTGATGTGGGACTGTGTGGACCTGACACACGGTAAGATCCGGATCGATAAGCAACTCCAATACATCCGAAAAAGCAAAGGTCAATACCGCATGGTCCCCACCAAGAACAGTAAAGGCCGCACCATCACACTCCCCCCTACAGTCCTTACGACCCTACATCGCGTCCGCCTCCGCCAGCTGGAAGACCGGCTCCGATACGGCGAATGCTGGCTGGACTCAGGCTATGTGTTCACCGACGAACTGGGCCGCCATCTGAAACCCCAGAACACTTACCGGGAATTCAAACGCATCGTTGCCTCCATCGGATGTCCCAACACCCGCTTCCACGACCTCCGGCATTCCTACGCCGTAGCCGCCATCAAATCCGGCGATGATATCAAAACTGTCCAAGAGAACCTGGGCCATGCGACCGCCGCCTTCACTCTGGACATCTACGGCCACGTCACCGACCAAATGAAACAAGCCAGCGCGGCCCGGATGGAACAGTTCATCAAAACCGTAAACGCATAAGGGAGAAACCAAGGGAGAAAAACATACGCGCTCAAAAACTCCAAACATAAGCGCCATCAAACACTGCCAAAAACGAGAAAACACCCGGTATCCATAACGGATACCGGGTGTTCCTTTGGCGGAGATGGAGGGATTTGAACCCCCGCACGCCTTGCGGCGCCTAGCGGATTTCGAATCCGCACCCTTCAGCCACTTGGGTACATCTCCATTTATTCAAGCCACGATATTATACCAGCGCACCGGTTAAAAATCAAGGCTTTTCATCCTGTTTTTTCGCCATTTCCATAACGAGCTTCAGCTTCTCGCAGATCGCGCCATAGTTCTCCCGCCGGTGAGGCCGCAAGCATCCGGAGCAATCCTTGATCCCGCCGGCCGTATAACGGAAGCTGCCTCCACACCGATCTCCCAGAGCATACAATGGACAAAAGCAGAACAAACAGCTGAAACGCTCGGGATCTGCCCCCTCATGGCAGGGGAAATACTCACAATCCCGATTCTGTACGAAATCATATGGCATCGATGAAACCTTCTTCCCAGATAGCAAAGATCATGCTATGATATAAAATAGGCAAGGAACTTCACAGCCCCGGATATCACAAAAATACGTCCCAGGGCCGATCAGCATGAGGCTCCGCCGAAAGATCCATCCGTTCCCCCGACACCGGATGCAGGAAGGACAACCGATGGGACCACAGCGCGATCTCGCATGGGTCTTCGTTCAAACTATACTTCCGGTCCCCCACCAGCGGCAGTCCCCGACTGGAGAATTGTGCCCGGATCTGATGGGTCCGTCCAGTACGAAGGTGGATCGCCACCTTGGTCATACCCTGAGCAGCCCCCAGCACCCGATAGTCCAAGATCGCCTCCTGGACGCCCTTGGCCATCTCCCGCACCACATAGGTCTTCCGCTCCCGCTTATCCCGTAGCAGCAGATCCACATAGGTCCCCTGATCCGACTCAGGATGACCGTGGATCACCGCCAGATAAGCCTTATGGAACTCCCCTTCCCGGATCTGACGGGAAAGCTCCGAAGCCGCCTGGGGCGTCCTGGCTAAAACCATCAAACCAGACACCACACGATCCAGCCGATGCACCGTCCGCACGTCCGCCTTAGGATCCCCCAAAGCCTCCCGCACCAGTTCCGGCACACCACCCGGCTCGTCAGTGGACAACACCCGCGGCGGCTTGATGCACAGGACGATATGTTCATCCTTATATAATAGTTCCATACTCTGATCCCTCGATCGTTTTCTTACATCCTATCAAATATCCCGGGATAATGCAAGAAGGAATGTGATCAAAGCAATGTAGCGAGATCGACGGCTAATTAGGGCCGATTCTCGTTTTCCGAGAGCGATTTCCGGTCTGCGGGCTGTAATTTCCTCTCTCGATTTGGTAGGATCAAGATACACAGAGGCCCTGTAGACCATCCAAGGAGGTAATACTATGGAAAAAAAGACCATCGGAACGTTCCTTACCGCGCTGCGAAAAGCGAACGGCCTGACGCAAAAACAGCTGGCAGAAAAGCTGAACGTTTCGGATAAAGCAGTCAGCCGCTGGGAGCGGGACGAATGCGCTCCGGATCTGTCACTGATCCCGGTCCTGGCAGAGATCTACGGTGTCACATCCGATGAGATCCTGCGAGGACAGCGATCGAACCCTGACTCCCCCGTTCGGGCTGCCGACACAGCCAGAGCGGAAAAGCAGCGGAAACAGCTTCTGAAAAGCACACAGACAAGATTCCATACCCGCAGCCTGATCACAGGAACGATCGCCATCATCGGACTGATCATCGCCTGCATCTGCAACTTTGAACTAAGCGAAGGAAATATCGGCTTCCTGCTAAGCAGCTGTTTCTACCTGATCGCGTTCGTCAGCCAGATCGTCTTCTTGATGTCCGCATGGACATCGATCGGTGATGATGGATGGGACGATGACGCTGTCTCAGATAAAAGGGGATCCATGTTGCTGCTCACCGAAGTGATCATCACCGGGATCGTGATCATATTCTCCCTGACGCTCCCCATGCTCGGTGCGTCTCACTGCTCCCGCTCGATACTGGACATCTTGATGGATGGGATCCAATACGCCCTTATCGGGAGCATGATCTGCTTCATCACGTTCCTGATCATCAACATCAAACGATCCAAGATCCTGACGGCCCCCAGCACCCGCCTAAAACGACTCTGCACGAGGATCCTTGCCATCCTCCTGATCCTCCTATCCCTTGGCCATAACATTCTGAACTGGTATCTAACAGAAGAAAAATACACATACGCCCCCTATGACCAGATCAAAACGATCCATACCTTCAAACGTCTCATGGAGACAAAACTAGACCCCCAAGGGGACCCTATGCATCTATCCCGGATCGTAACAGACGAAAATGAAACGGTCTATAGATTTGTAGTTGACTTCTCCGAAGAAGAGCTGCTGCTCCGAGGATCTGAGGTCAACAAATACCTCATCCCAGAAAACGCACCTGCCGATCCCAGCGAAAACGACCTATTCACCCCAGAATACGGTTATCCATTCCAGCACCTGAACCGATCTGTCGTACACTACGAACTCAACGACTCCAAAGAAATGGTCCCGATCCGGGTCTATACCATTGAACATATGGAAGAGGCAAAGGACATCGCTCTGTGGATAACACTGCTGTATACGTTCTCCTACATCCTTCCCATCGCCATCACCATGATCGTTTATACCATAAAGAAAAAGAAACTCTCTAGAGCGTAGTAGATCGTAACATCCAAAAGATCATGTCATCATTGACAGATATCGTTAAGTGTTACATCCTAGTAGGGGCGGGTCACTGACCAATGTCACTTAGTTAAGCACGCCCTCAAGGCTCCCCTCATAGGGGAGCTGTCAGCGAAGCTGACTGAGGGGTCTTCAAAAGTGTGCGAAGCACACTTTTGGTGATCAGCTACGCTGATCACACACCCCTCCGAGCCGCCTTCGGCGGTCCACCTCCCCTCAAAGGGGAGGCTTGGGATACGTGCCTTCCCTTAACTAAGTGACATTGGGTCACTGACCCGCCCAAAACGTACCGATCAGCGCTACCCATATCATCCCCTGTGGCGATAGGGATCCCGAGATTCGACATCCACGGGAGGGCACCCTACAAGTATCACACTTTCGTGTCCACATCTCCGATCATCCCGTGAAGGCATGAAAAAAGGCCCAGACTTTCGTCTGAGCCTTCTTGTGTTCGCATTACCTATCTTCCCGTGCAGTCACCCGCAAAGTATTGTCGGCGTACATGTGCTTAACTTCTGTGTTCGGGATGGGAACAGGTGGACCCACATGACGATCAATACGAACTCTTATGGATGGCTGTTACACCATCTTTTATTATCAAAGCTCTAAAAGCTCAGATATCTATGCACCAAATGAAAGCCCAGCGAAGCGGGTTTCATTTGGAAGCGACGAACGATGATACTGGTG
>JAFTKE010000175.1 GCA_017456045.1 Oscillospiraceae bacterium | reverse complement strand
GTGGAAATCAGCGTAGGCCTGATACAGCTCGATGGAGGTGAACTCCGGGTTGTGCTTGGGGTCCATGCCCTCGTTGCGGAAGATACGGCCGATCTCATACACCCGGTCCATACCGCCGATGATCAGCCGCTTCAGGGGCAGCTCAGTAGCGATCCGCATGTACATATCGATGTCCAGGGTATTATGATGGGTGATGAAGGGACGAGCGGAAGCGCCACCGGCGATGGTGTTCAGCACCGGGGTCTCCACTTCGATGTAACCTCTGTCGTCCAGGTAAGAACGCATGAACTTGATGAACTTGGAGCGGATGATGAAGTTGCGCTTCACCTCCGGATTGACCATCAGATCCACATACCGCTGACGGAAGCGGATCTCCTTGTCGGTCAGGCCGTGGTACTTCTCAGGCAGAGGCAGCAGGCTCTTGCTCAGCAGGACGATGGAGCTGGTGCGCACAGAGATCTCCCCCGTCTTGGTCTTGAAGACCTCGCCCTCACAGCCCACGATATCGCCGATATCGTTCTTCTTGAAGCGAGCGAACTCCTCCTCGCCCATCTCGTCGATCTTGACGAAGAGCTGGATACGGCCGGTGTTGTCCTGCAGATCGCAGAACATGACCTTGCCCTGACCACGCTTGCTCATGAGACGGCCAGCCACACGGACGACCTTGCCCTCGTAGCCCTCGTAGTCCGCCTTGATGGCGGCGGAATCGGCATTGAAGTCGAACTTGGTGATCACGAAGGGATCACGGCCCTCGGCCTGCAGCGCCGCCAGCTTGTCACGGCGGATCTGGGCCTGCTCAGAAACAGGCAATTCAGCCTGTGGAACGAACTTTGCCATAGCTTAACCCTCACGAGAGACGCTGACCACCTTCATGGTGTAAGCGCCATTGGGAGCGTTGACGGTGAAGCTCTCACCGGCGGACTTGCCCACCACGGCACGGCCGAAGGGGGAGTCGTCGGACAGCTTATACTCCATAGGATTGGCCTCCTGAGAGCCGGTGATCCGGTAGGTGGTCTCCTTGCCATTGGCATCGGCCACCACCACAGTGCAGCCCAGGCCCACACGACCGGTAGCCTCGTTCTCATCCTCGATGATCACAGCGTGGGACAGGATGTCCTCGATCTCAGCGATCCGGCCGTACAGCTTGGCCTGCTCGTTCTTAGCGGCATCGTACTCGGAGTTTTCGGACAAGTCACCATAGGAACGAGCCTCGGCGATCATCGCCGCGATCTCACGCTCCCGGGTGGTCTTCAGATAATTCAGTTCCTTCTCCAGATCTGCCAGGCGCAGACTTGTGATCTTAAATTCCTTAGCCATACTCAGTTTCCTTTCTGAATTGGGATAAATTCCATAGCTTCTCCAAGTATACTCGAAAAATACGGATACGTCAAGTGATTTTGTGAATAACACAGAGTACAACGACGTATGTGTTCAGGCTGTCGATAAAGCGACGCTCCAACGATGATCCTCCGCAATACGAACCTTTCAACGCACTGGGCGTGTCATCCAGCGACTCCGTACCCCAACGCCTCCAGCGCCGCCAGCACCTGAGGATCCTCCATGGGATCCAAAGTCCCTGCCGCGATCGCCGCGGCAGTGGCATCATCCACCTCCACCGGCACGTCCGGCTCCAGGCCCACTCCGGCCAGAGATACTCCGTTGGGCGTGAAATACTTCCCCACAGACAGCGTCACCGCAGATCCATCGCTGAGCTGGAAGGTATTCTGCAGATACCCCTTCCCATAGGTCTTCTCCCCTACAGTGATCGCCGCGTCATACTCATCCAACGCCGCGGCGAAGAATTCCGCGGCGGAATAGGACTGCAGATCCATCAGTACCGCCATAGGGATATCCAGATGGTCTGCATCCGACTCATCCACGGTCACATTGCCCTGATAGTCCTCCGTCCGGAACAGCGGTCCCTCCGGCAGCAGATAGTCCAGCAGCTCCACCAGCTCCCTTTTATAGCCCCCAGGATTTCCACGCACATCGAAGATCAGCGCCTTCGCCCCCTGGTCCAGCATCTGCTGGATGCAGGCGATGGTCTCCTGGGCGCACCGGTCGTCGAAGTTCTCGATGGTGATCAGAGCCACACCCCCCTCCAGCATCTGAGCGCTGGCCACGATCGTCTCGATCCGCCGCCGCTCCACCCGGAAGGTCAGCGTCTGCTCCTGCCGTACCACCGTCAACTCCACGGTGGTCCCTTCTTCTCCCCGGACTCTGGCCGTCGCGTCGTTCACGTCCATATCCACGATGGAAGACCCATCCACCGCCACGATTTGGTCACCGGCCAGGATGCCCGCTTCCTCCGCGCCGCCGCCAGCCGTCACCGCCAGCACATCGAGGCCCTGCCCGTCGGATCTGGCCTGGACCGTCATGCCCACCCCCACATAGGAGTTGGACATAGTATCCCGATACGCGCTGTACTGCTCCGCCGTCATATAATGGCTCCATTGATCCCCCAGCGCTTCCACCATGGCATTGGCGACCAGATCCGGATCTGCCTCACCGATGAACCGCTCATCCACGATCGCCCAAAGCTCCTCCAGCTTAGTCTGATCCGCCCTCATAGCGGACCAGCAGCAAAGGACACCTGTCAATGCCGCCACCGCTGCCACCAGCACATGGGAAACCAGCAGTAAGATCTTCTTTTTCATAAGCTCCCCCTTATCTGAAAAAGGAGCCGCCGCGGCATACCGCAGCAGCTCCATGATCATTTTATCCGATGTAGTCCATGGGATTCACATATTCACCCATGTAAGAGATACCAATATGCAGGTGGGGACCGGTGGAACGGCCGGTGGAACCCACATAGCCGATCAGCTGACCAGCCTTGACGTAATCGCCCTTGGACACCACATAGTGGGTCATATGCATATACACGCTGGAATAGCCGTCCTGATGGTTGATGGTCACATAGTTTCCAGCCGTGTAGTGGTAAGTAGCGATGGTGACATAGCCGCTGCGAGTGGCATAGATCGGCGTCCCCTTGGGGGCGGGCAGATCCACACCGTTGTGCATGGACCACTTACCGGTGACCGGATGCCAGCGGTAGCCGAAGGGGCTGCTGACATAGCTGTAAGCACAGGGAGTGATCCAGCGGATGCCATCGGGATCCACGTTGGAGCTGTGCTGCCCGTTCCCGCCCTGGGTGGGTCTGGTGGCCTCATGCTTCTTGGACTCCTCGATGGACGCCTGGATCGACGCCTCGATGGAGGACTCCCGGATGGATTCCTGGATGGACGCCGAGATCGAAGCCTGACGGGAAGACTCCTCGATCGCCAGCTGGTCGTTGTATTCCTGCTCCTTCTGCAGCAGATCGTTCAGGAACGCCTCTTCCTCGGCCTCGAACTGGTCGTGGATGGCGTCCAATTCCGCCGAGACCGCCAACAGCTCCGCCAGGATCTGATCCGCCTCAGCGTTCTTGGCATCCAGCTCCGCCTGAGCCTGCTCCAGCTCGATCTTCACCAGCTCCAGAGCTGCCTTCTCCGCCTCCAGCTCGTCCCGCGCCTGGGCCACCTGCTCTGCCACCTGGGCCATCTCATCCAAACGGCGCCGGTCCGCGGCAGCGATCTCCTGGATCATGTTCACCCGATCCAGCAGCTCGGAAAAATCATTGGCCTGGAACAGCACGGCCCAGTAGGAAAGCTCACCTTCCTCCTCCATGGCCCGGATCCGTTCCTTGTTCTGTTCATTCAACTCCGCCAGCCGTGCTTCCGCCTCGTCCAGCTCCTCCTGCTTATCCGCGATCAGCAGATTGTAGGCAGCGATCTGGTCATTGACGTTCTGCACCTCGGCATACAGCAGCGCTACCTGCTGATCGATCAGGTCCTTCTGAGCGATGATCGCTTCGATATCGCTGAGGTTCTCAGACTGCTGCTTCTCCAGCTCGTCCAGCTTGCCGGTGATCTCATCCTTTTGGGCCTGGAGCTCATCCAACTGCTGCTTCAGCTCACTGGAGCTGGCTGCCTGGGCCTGAGGCATGCCTCCAATGATCGGCGACAGCGACATCACCACCGCCAAGACCACCGCGACCACGCAGACCAATAATTTTTTATCCTTCATCATTAGCTCCTTCACATTCTAAAATGAGCCTGGACGAAAATATCGCCCCGACCACCCCGGTCAGCTTCACCAGGAAGACACAAAGCGGGTCCCTGCTTTATCCGATATAGTCCATGGGGTTCACATATGTTCCATTGTAAGAGATCCCGAAATGCAAATGATTCCCCTTGGAACGGCCGGTGGAGCCAACATAACCGATCAGCTGACCGGCATTGACATACTCGCCCTTCTCCACTACGAAGTGGGTCATATGCATGTACACACTGGAATACCCATCCTGATGGTCGATCTTCACGTAGTTGCCTGCGGTGTAGTGATAGGTCGCGATGGTAACGAACCCACTGCGGCTGGCATAGATCGGGGTCCCCTTGGGAGCGGGCAGATCCACGCCCTTGTGCATGGCCCACTCACCGGTGACTGGATGCCAGCGATAGCCGAAGGGGCTGCTGACATAGCTGTAAGTGCAAGGAGTGATCCACCGGATGCCGTCAGCATCCATGTTGGAACTGTGACCGCCGTCGCCGCCCTGGGACGGCTTGCTGGTCGCCTGATCCCTGGATGCCTCGATAGACTCCTGGATGGATGCCTGGATCGAGGATTCCTGGATCGACTGATGGATCGACTGCTGACGGGAAGACTCCTCATAAGCCAGCGCATCCTTGTATTCCTCTTCTTTTTGCAGGAGCTGGTCCAGGAACGCCTCTTCCTCGACCTCGAACTGATCGTGCAAAGCATCCAGATCACCAGCCACCACCAGAAGCTCCGCCAAGATGGCATCAGCCTCGGCATTCTTGGCATCTAACTCAGCTTGGGTCTGGAGCAGATCCTCCTTCACCAACTGCAGCGCATCCTTTTCCGCTTGCAGCTCCTGACGGACCCGCTCGACCTCCTGGGCCACCTGGGCCATCTCCTCCAGCCGCCGCTGATCTGCCGCAGCGATCTCTTGGATCATGTTCATACGGTCCAGCAGCTCGGAAAAATCATTGGCCTGGAACAGCACGGCCCAGTAGGAAAGCTCACCTTCCTCCTCCATGGCCCGGATCCGTTCCTTGTTCTGCTCATTCAACTCCGCCAGCCGTGCTTCCGCCTCGTCCAGCTCCTCCTGCTTATCCGCGATCAGCAGATCATAGGCGGCGATCTGGTCATTGACGTTCTGCACCTCGGCATACAGCAGCGCCACCTGCTGATCGATCAGGTCCTTCTGGGCGATGATCGCTTCGATATCGCTGAGGTTCTCAGACTGCTGCTTCTCCAGCTCGTCCAGCTTGCCGGTGATCTCATCCTTTTGGGCCTGGAGCTCATCCAGCTGCTGCTTCAGCGCACCGGAGCTGGCCGCCTCAGCATCATGGGGCAAGATCCCAATGATCAATGTCAGGATCATGACCGCCGCCATCACGCCGGCGACCACAGATATCCATACTCGTTTGTTTTTCATTTTGATCCCTTTACTTGGCAGAAGCGTTCATGAACTTCCGGATCGAGGTCCAGCTGCCCACCACGCCCACGAACAATCCCGCTGCTCCGAAGGTGCAGACCATAGGCACCAGAAGCTGCTGGAAGGGAACGAACTGGAACATCCGCAGGGTATCCAGCTCCGCGATCCTGGCCACCAGAAAATCGTACAGCAGCCATTCCAGCCCGAAGGCCAGGCCAGCGCCCAACATACCCAAAAGGAAGCCCTGGACCACGAAGGGCAGCCGGATGAATCCATTGGTGGCACCCACCATCTTCATGATGGCGATCTCATCCTTTCGGTCGTACATAGCCATCTTGACGGTGTTGGAGATGATCAGCAGCGACACCAGCAGCAGCACAGCGATGATCACCATCGAAGCGATCTGCAGCACGTTCTGCAAGGTGGAGAAGCCCTCCGCCAGTGCGTAAGAGGCAGTGATATTGACCACGCCTTCGATCTCATACAGCTCCTTGACGGTCTGCTCCATCAATGCGTTGTCCTCCAGAGTGACCACCACCCGATGGCGAAGATCCTCCGCCTGGACACCGCTGAAAGCCGAATCGCCCTCATGGTCGGCAACGAATTCCTCCAGTGCCTGTTCTCGGGTCTTGAACTCCGCTTTATACACATTGTCCAGCAGATTGATCCTGGTCTGCACCTGCTTGGCCTCTGCCACCGACAATCCCTCGTCGATGTAAGCCATGACCTCATTGGTCTTGTCCAGCCGATCCACCAGGATGTTCACATTATAAACGAGGATAGAAAAGCTGCCCACGATCAGCAGGCAGGCCACCGTGACCACCACGGCAGCAAAGGACATGAACCCGTGGAGGAAGATGCCACGGACGCCCTCTTTCAGCAGATAACCGATATTATTGATCTTCATATACGTAATGTCCGTCCATTCTATCGCTGGTGATCAGGCCATCCTCGATGGTGATGACCCGGTTAGAGAAATGCTCCACAAGGTTCTGCTCATGGGTGACCACCAGCATGGTGGTGCCCAGATTGTTGATCTCCTGCAGCAGTGTCATGATCTCCATGGACCGGGCAGGATCCAGATTGCCGGTAGGCTCGTCGGCGATGATGGTAGAAGGGTTGTTCACCAAGGCCCGGGCGATCGCAAGGCGCTGCTGCTCACCGCCGGACAGCTCCCCGGGGTGACGGCGGCTCTTGGTCTCAAGCCCCACCAGGTCCAGTACATAGGGCACCCGATCCCGGATCTCCTGGGTGCGAGCGCCCACCACCCGCATAGCGAAGGCCACGTTCTCGTACACCGTCATATTGTCGATCAGACGGAAGTCCTGGAACACCACGCCGACCGTACGGCGCAGATAAGGGATCTCTCGCTTCCGGATCCGCTCCAGGGAATAGCCATTGACATGGACCGAGCCGGAGGTAGGCTTCAGCTCACCGGTGATCAGCTTGATGATGGTGGACTTACCGGACCCGGACGGACCCACCAGGAAGCAGAACTCCCCATCCTCGATCTGCATCGAGATCCCCCGCAGGGCCTTGTTCCCTTCGATATAGGATTTTTTGACTTTTTTGAATTCGATCATGGCACGCTTCTCCATCGCACAGTGTAACCAAATTGTAACACAATGCAGATTTTATGTCAATCGGATCTGGTTAAAAAATTGTGAATTCACACGCAAACCAGGCTATCCCATCGAACCACGCGCTTCATCTGCCAAAACATCGTTTGGCTTAGATCAGGAACACCCCACACGTAGGGAAAGGGCATGCCCTTTCCGGTGTACTTGCCATGGCAAGTACACAAAACACAGTATTTCCCGCCAATCGCTTGCGATTGGCGGCGGAAAGGGCATGCCCTTTCCCTACGTATGGATCGATCGGTCCCTCTGCTAAACGATAATTTCATGCCCTATCGCTCTTCCCCATCCCGATCCGATGGTATTCCCATTTCCCACCCAATATAATGGTCCTATCACGCCCCAAACAGGAGGAAAGACCCATGCAATGTCAAAAACTGAAGACCTACATGGAGACCGGGCGGGTGGTGTTCCTGCCTCTGCGGGCCATCCGTCCAAACCCCGCCCAGCCCCGGAAGCTCTTTCGTCAGGACGCGCTGGAGGAGTTGGCTGACTCGATCCGTCTCCACGGCATCCTCCAGCCCCTGTCCGTCCGTCGCTCAGGCAACACCTACGAGCTGATCGTAGGAGAACGCCGTCTTCGGGCCGCCGGACTTGCAGGCCTGACAGAGATCCCCTGCATCGTCATGACCATGGACGAGAAGGAATCCGGCATGGCCGCCATGATCGAGAACCTGCAGCGTCAGGACCTGGACTTCATCGATGAAGCCCGTGGCATCTCCAACCTGATGCGCCAGTGGTCCATGAGCCAGGATCAGATCGCCAAGATCCTGGGCAAGAGCCAGAGCGCCATCGCCAACAAGCTGCGCCTGCTGCGCCATAGCCCCCCGGTGCTGGATGCCCTTCGTTCCGCGAACCTCACGGAGCGCCACGCCCGTGCCCTGTTGAAGCTGCATACCGAGGAAGACAAGCTCAACGTGATCCAGGCCATCATCCAAGACCACATGAGCGTGGCCCGCACCGAGCGTTACATCGACCGCTTCCTGGCAGGGGAAGCCCTGTCCCCCAAACGCCCCAACATCACCGCGTTCCTGACAGACCTGGACCAACGCCTGGCCAAGATCCAACTAAGCGGCATCAGCGCCATCTCCGAACGCAAAGAGACCGACCACCAGATCGTCCTCACCATCACCATCCCCAAACGCTGACCCCCCCTATCCCTGTTGTAGATCATCGTTTAGCGGCCTAAGCGCCGCAGGCGCATCCCTTCCCCCGGGGGCGGTGCGTCGCGCAGCGAATAATAATTCCAATGATCTCCGGCGGAGATCATACCACTACTATGGTGCCCCAGTGCGCACACTGGGGCAGAAGGGGGATGCGGGCGGCGACGTGATGGTTTTGGGGCGGCATAGACCTAGATCATCGTTCAGCGTTTCAGCAAGTCTGATAGGTTTTCTGAACTTTTATGTTACTGCCCGCATTCCTCTTCCGACCTCGCTACGCTCGGCCACCTTCCCCCCGGGGGAAGGGATGCGGCTGCGCCGCCAAACGATGATCTAGCGTTTCCGCCCCCAAAAAAGGGAGGGCCCTCAGCCCTCCCTCAGATCATCACCCCAGTGCCACGTCCAGCACCATCATCAGCGTGAACCCGGCGGCGAAGAAGATCACGCCGATATTGGAATGCTCTCCCTCCGACATCTCCGGGATCAGCTCCTCCACCACCACATACAGCATGGCCCCGGCAGAGAAGGCCAGCAGATACGGCAGCACCGGCACCAGCCAGGCCGCCAGCAAGATCGTCAGCACCGCCCCGATCGGCTCGATCACGCCGGACAGCACCCCATAACCAAAGGCCCTGCCCTTGCCCATCCCATTGCTGCGAAGGGGCATGGAGATGATCGCTCCCTCCGGCAGGTTCTGCAGCGCGATGCCCAAGGCCAAGGCCAGCGCCCCGGCGGCAGAGATGCTGTCGTTCCCCGCCAGCCATCCGGCCACCACCACGCCCACAGCCATGCCCTCCGGCAGATTGTGCAGCGCCACCGCCAGCACCATCATAGCAGACTTCCCCAGGCCGCAGGACGTACCCTCAGGGCATTCACTGTTCAGATGCAGATGGGGTATCAGATGATCCAGTAGTAGTAAGAACAAAAAACCCGCCCATACTCCCACGAACGCCGGCAGGAACGCCAGCTTCCCCATATGTTCCGACTGCTCCATGGCGGGGATGATCAGGCTCCACACGGAAGCGGCCACCATGACTCCCCCGGCGAATCCGGTCAACGCCCGCTGCAAGGACCTTCCCATCCTCCCCTTCATAAAAAACACACCGGCCGCCCCCAACACCGTCCCCAGGAACGGCAGCAGGACCGCGCTCCAAACTTCGATCCCCATCAGATCGCCTCCTTATAAATATCAAAATTTATGTCTACATTTTACTATGTACTTATTGCCCATTCTGTGATAAAGTTACGGTAAACATGGTGCATCTCATGTATCATATTACCATCACATACAAACATCGACAAGGAGGAACTCCTATGAACATTACCAACGACATCAAATACATCGGCGTCAACGACCACCAGGTGGACCTGTTCGAGGGCCAGTACGTGGTCCCCAACGGCATGGCCTACAATTCCTACGCCATCCTGGACGAGAAGATCGCCATCATGGATACTGTGGACAAAAATTTCACCCACCAGTGGCTGGACAACATCCGGGACACCCTGGCTGGCCGTCAGCCGGACTACCTGGTGGTGCAGCACATGGAGCCGGACCACTCCGCCAACATCGCCAATTTCCTGAGTCTGTACCCCAATGCCACCGTGGTCTCCTCCGCCAAGGCCTTCGCCATGATGAAGAACTTCTTCGGCACCGACTACGCTGACCGCCGCATCGTGGTGGGCGAGAGGGACACCCTGACCCTGGGCAAGCACACGCTGACCTTCGTCACCGCCCCCATGGTCCACTGGCCCGAAGTGATCGTGACCTACGATTCCTATGACAAAGTCCTGTTCTCCGCCGACGGCTTCGGCAAGTTCGGCGCGCTGGATGTGGAGGAGGACTGGGCCTGCGAAGCTCGCCGCTACTACATCGGCATCGTGGGCAAGTACGGCCCCCAGGTCCAGGCCCTGCTGAAGAAGGCCGCCACCCTGGATATCTCCATCATCTGCCCCCTCCACGGCCCCGTCCTCACGGAAAATTTGGGCTACTATATCAACTTGTATGACATCTGGTCCTCCTACCAGGTGGAGACCGACGGCATCATGATCGCCTACACCTCCGTCTACGGCAACACCAAAGCCGCCGTGGAGCTGCTGGCCCAGAAGCTGCGGGAGAATGGCTGCCCCAAGGTAGTGGTCAACGACCTGGCCCGCTGCGACATGGCAGAAGCGGTGGAGGACGCTTTCCGTTACGGCAAGCTGGTGCTGGCCACCACCACCTATAACGCCGACATCTTCCCCTTCATGAAGACCTTCATCCATCACCTGACGGAGCGGAACTACCAGAACCGCACCATCGGCCTGATCGAGAACGGCTCCTGGGCACCTCTGGCCGCCAAGGTCATGCGCTCCATGTTCGAGAAGTCCAAGAACATCACCTTCACCGATACCACTGTGAAGATCCTCTCCGCCCTGAACGACGACAGCAAGGCCCAGATCGATTCCATGGCCCAGGAGCTGTGCCAGGAGTATCTTGCCCGCCAGGATGCCACCGCCAATAAAAGCGACATGACCGCCCTGTTCAATCTGGGCTACGGCCTGTACGTGGTGACCTGCAACGACGGCACCAAGGACAACGGCCTGATCGTCAACACCGTCTCCCAGGTGACCAACGCCCCGGACCGGATCGCGGTGACCATCAATAAGCAGAACTATTCCCACCACATCATCCGTCAGACCGGCATCCTGAACGTCAACTGCCTGGATACCACCACTCCCTTCGACCTGTTCCAAAACTTCGGCTTCCAGAGCGGCCGCAGCGTGGACAAGTTCGCCGGCATCCAGGAGCTTCGCAGTGACAACGGCCTGCGGTTCCTGCCCAGCCACATCAATTCCTTCCTGAGCCTGAAGGTGGAGGACTATGTGGACCTGGGGACCCACGGGATGTTCATCTGCTCCATCACCGAAGCCCGTGTCCTGGGCCAGAAGGAATCCATGACCTACGCCTACTACCACGCCAGCGTCAAGCCCCAGCCCCAAACAGACGGCAAGAAGGGCTACGTCTGCAAGATCTGCGGCTGGGTCTACGAGGGCGAGCCCCTGCCCGAGGACATCGTCTGCCCCCTGTGCAAGCACGGCTACGCCGACTTCGAACCCATCGCCTAAACCTCTACGCCCCGGTCCTCCGACCGGGGCGGCACTTTTCCCAATAACGCTATCACCGTAAATTATCGTTTGGCGTACTAAGCGCCGCAGGCGCATCCCTTCCCCCGGGGGGAAGGTGCCCGAAGGGCGGAAGGGGAATTCGGGAGGAAACCTACACATTATGGATAATTTTCAGGCTTGCTGCAAGGTCGAACATTGGATCAAGCCTACTCTGCTC
>JAFTKE010000174.1 GCA_017456045.1 Oscillospiraceae bacterium | reverse complement strand
GGTGTACTACGCCCTGACGGATCCCGCCACCGGGGTCTTCACCTGGGAGAACATCAAATCCCTGGGAATGTATCTGCCGGTGTTCGGGGAATCCATCCTCTATTCTCTGGTCTCCGCGTTCATCTGCCTGCTGCTGGGCTATCCCGTGGCTTACTTCATCGCCCACTGCAAGGCGGTGACCCAGAAGATCCTGTACATGCTGGTGATGCTGCCCATGTGCATGAGCTTCCTGCTGCGCACCCTGGCCTGGGCGGGCCTGCTGCAGGACACCGGCATCATCAATGGCTTGCTGGGCCATATGGGCATCGGCCCCCTGCGGCTGATCCGCACCCCCGGCGCAGTGGTGCTGGGCATGGTGTATAACTATCTGCCCTACATGATCCTGCCCCTGTATTCCACCATCGTCAAGATCGACCACCGGCTGATCGAGGCGGCGGAGGACCTGGGCTGCAACGCCGCCCAGACCTTCATCAAGGTGATCCTGCCCCTGAGCGTCCCGGGCATCCTGTCCGGCATGACCATGGTCTTCGTGCCTGCGGTGTCCACCTTCTACATCTCTCTGAAGCTGGGTGGCCCCGACACAGTGCTGATCGGCGACGTGATCGAGCGCCAGTTCAAGCAGGGCAACGACCCCAACCTGGGCGCCGCCCTGAGCCTGGTGCTGATGCTGCTGGTGTTCGTCTGCACCGGCATCATGAACCGCTTCGGCGGCGATGAGGAAGGGAGCGTGGTGGTATGAAGAAGATGAACCGCATCCTGACCATCCTGGTCTTCATCCTGCTGTACATCCCCATGGCGGTGCTGGTGGTGGCCTCCTTCAATACCGGCAAGGACATCACCCAGTTCGAGGGCTTCACCTTCCATCAGTACGCGGAGCTGTTCAAGGATGACGGTCTGCTGGGCCTGCTGGGCAACTCCATTTTGGTGTCTATCCTGGCCAGTGGCATCGCCACCGTCTTCGGCACCGTGGCCGCCGTGGGTATCCACGGTCTGCGTCCGAAGATGCGTAAGGTGGTCATGAGCCTGACCAACATCCCCATGACCAATCCGGACATCGTCACCGGCGTCAGCCTGTCGCTGCTGTTCGTGTTCGTGGGCTCGAAGATGCTGGGCCAGCGGGACAGCCTCACCTTTTGGACGCTGCTGATCGCCCATATCACCTTCAACCTGCCCTATGTGATCCTGAACGTGATGCCCAAGCTCCACCAGATGGACCACTCCCTGACGGACGCCGCCATGGACCTGGGCTGCACGCCTTTGCAGGCGTTCTTCAAGGTGACTCTACCTGAGATCATGCCCGGTGTCGTGGCCGGTGGCATCATGGCCTTCACCATGAGCCTGGACGACTTCGTGATCTCCTACTTCGTCAGCGGACTGGACTTCGTGACGCTGCCGGTGGAGATCTACTCCTACACCAAAAAACCGATCCAGCCTAAGATCTATGCCATGTTCACGTTGTTGTTCGTGCTGATCGCGGTGCTGATGGTGATCATGAACCTGATGCAGGTGCGTGCCGACAAGAAGAAGGTGGAGCGCCAGACCAAGCTCCCCAGCCGGAGCTGGGTCATCGCCCGCCGGGTCATCGCCGGTGCGGTGGCTGCCTGTCTTCTGATCGGCTGCGGCTTCCTGATCGTAAGCCGCAAGCAGGAACGAGTGACCATCAACGTCTACAACTGGGGCCAGTACATCTCCGACGGCTCTGACGACACCCTGGACGTGATCGCCGCCTTCGAGGAGGCCTACCCCAACATCAAGGTCAACTACTCCACCTACGATTCCAACGAGATCATGTACTCCAAGCTTTCCAACGGTGGCATCACCGTGGATGTGATCATCCCCTCGGACTATATGATCGCCCGGATGATCAGCGAGGACATGCTGCTCCCGCTGGACTATGACAACATCCCCAACTACCAGTATATCGACGAAGACTTCAAGAACACTGCCTACGATCCGGAGAACAAGTATTCCGTCCCCTACACCTGGGGCACCGTAGGCATCCTGTACAACTCCCGATATGTGGATGAAGCGGACGTCACCGGCTGGGAGCTGCTGTGGAACGAGGAGTATTCCGGCAAGATCCTGATGTTCGGCAACTCCCGGGACGCCTTCGGCATCGCCCAGTACCTGCTGGGCTACGATGTGAACACCACCGACGAAGCGATCCTTCGGGAATGCGCCGCTAAGCTCCAGGAGCAGAAGCCGGTGCTGCAAAACTACGTCATGGACGAGATCTTCGCCATCATGGAAAACGGCGAAGCCTGGATCGCCCCTTACTATGCCGGCGACTGCATGACCATGATGGCCAACAACCCGGATCTAGCCTTCTACCTGCCGGAGGACCAGGGCTTCAACCTGTTCATCGATGCCATGTGCATCCCCACCTGCTGCCAGGAGAAGGAAGCCGCCGAGACCTTCATCAATTTCCTGTGCGACCCTCAGATCGCCGCCGGGAACATGGAATGGATCGGCTACGGCACCCCCCTGACGGAGGCGAAGCAGTACATGGACCCGGAGATCATCTCCGACCCTGTGGCCTACCCCAGCCAGGAGGTGCTGAAAAACGGCACCAGCTTCGCCCACATCCCGGAGGACACCTCCCGCCTGATGGAGAAGCTGTTCATGGAAGTCCGTAATAGCTAACGAAAAGCACGCTGCCAAGGCAGCTTCCAATAAGACAGTATGAAAACTACTGACATAGGGTAGCTGCCAAACAGGGGGCAACAACAAAAGAATGCGTGATACTTCAGTCCCATGGGCTGGGTATCACGCATTTTTTATTTTAGATCGCGAAGAAGTATTTGCAGATTCTGTGTTCCTCACCCTGATAGGGGCCGATGCCTTC
>JAFTKE010000173.1 GCA_017456045.1 Oscillospiraceae bacterium | reverse complement strand
GACGGCGTGACCTACTCCACGGGCCTGCTGAACTACTCGATCGGCAAGTACTGCGAGGGCATCGCTGCAAAGGATACCTCCACCCAGCAGGCGCTGGCTCAGGCCACGGCTGTGTATGGCTACTATGCCAAGGAGTATTTCACGAATCTGTAGATCTATCGCGGATCAAAAAACATATGAAAGGAGATGCATCGCTACTTATCTACTGTGGCGATGCGAGATCACATGGAACGTATGAAGAAAAGTCTTTCGTTGCTCCTGGCCTTTGCGTTGCTCCTGTCTATGGTGTATGTTGGTCCTGGTGTTTCCATCCAGGTATCGGCGGCATCCATCGCTAAGACCTACGACGCGAACCTGAGTGTTAAGACCACCAAAACAGTGGGGCTGAAGGAGTCGGTGGGAAGCGCCTCCGCTAAGTATACCTTGCCGGTGGATACCATGCTGTCCGTCAAGGCGCTCCATCAGGATTCCAATGGGGCTTACTGGTATCAGGTCCTGTATTATGACATGACCCTGTATGTGGATGCCACCGCTACGACCATGGTGGACCATCTGACCGGTGATGTGACGGTATCGGATCTGATGACACCTGCCGCGCTGGGCACCGGTCAGGGGTTCCCTTTGGGCGGTAAGATCAC
Organism: Oscillospiraceae bacterium; assembly: GCA_017456045.1. Lineage (GTDB taxonomy): Bacteria > Bacillota > Clostridia > Oscillospirales > Oscillospiraceae > Faecousia. The sequence continues at coordinate 11,167 of JAFTKE010000173.1, read as the reverse complement.
TTCCAGCCTGAACAAGCTGGGTAAGGTTTCTACGACGGTCCATCGTAGCAGCAATCTCAGCGAAGCTCCGGTGATCAGCTCCAGCGATTCGATCGATGGATACTCCTACACCATGGACAGCAGCACGCTGGATTCCGGTATGATATACAGTGATCTGGCTGCCGGCTCCTATACCCATTTGCTGACGGTCGAGGCCATCAGCTATTACATCGATGACAGCGGCGCTTTGGCCCAGTCCACTGTGCAGGTGGTGTTGGAAAACAAGCCTCTGATCGTCACCACTGCCAGTGTGTCCAATACCATCGTGGCCAAGGGTATCGATGTCAGTGTCCACCAGGGTACGATCAATTGGGCATCCGTTGCCCCTCAAATCGATTTCGCGATCCTTCGAATCGGCTGGGAGACTACGCTGGATACCCAGTTCAAGAACAATGCTGCCGGTTGTAATGCCAACGGCATCCCCTTTGGTGTGTACATCTATTCTTATGCGGAGTCTGAGGCAGAGGCGATCGCCGAGGCGGAGTTCGTGATCGATGCACTGAAGAACTATGACGTGGATCTGCCGATCTTCTTCGATATCGAAGATGAGGTGCATACCGTCCTTAGCTCCAGCACGATCCAGAGCATCGTCAAGGCGTTCTGCGATACCATCCGGGATGCGGGCTATGAACCGGGCTTGTACACCTTCCTGAGCTGGTTCAACAGCCATTTCGGTGGCTCTTACTACAACTCTCTGCCCAAGTGGGTAGCCCAGGTGGGCACCAGCTCCTGCTCCTATGCTAAGGGTCTGACCATGTGGCAGTATTCCTGGACGGGATCCTTCTCCGGCATCTCCGGTGATGTGGACTGCAACTATTACTACGGTGAGTTCCCTGGCAAGAACTCTGATACCAGCTATCTGGGTAGCTGCACCTATTATCCCTCCAACCTGACTGCTACGATCAACGATGAGGTCAATATGCGGCAGTATCCCAGCACTGATCATTCCATCATCGAGGTGCTGGATGCTGGGACCCAGGTCCATATCACCGGTCTTTACAAGAATAGCTATGGTAACTACTGGTACCAGGTGGACAGAGACGGTGTCACCGGCTATATCAGCGCCGGTTATGCAGATGTGACGGGGTATCGGTATGATGATGTGGCTGTTATCGATCCTACGATGTCTGATCTGGCGCTGAATGCCGGCTACTATCTGGAGGGGCAGCTTGCCTCCAAGTACAATACTCTTTATTCCGTCAATGCCAAGGTCTACAGCGGTGAGGATACCTTGGCGACCCCGGTGCTGACCAGCAGCGCCACGCCCAATGCGAAGGAGTACAACCTCCATTACAGCGACGTGTGCGATAACATGATCTTCAGCGATCTGGAGACCGGTTACTATACCTACGAGATCTCTGCTGATGTGAAGAACTATTATGTGGACAGCTCCGGTGCGCTGGCTAGTCAAAACGAGAACGTGGTGGTGTGGACAGCTCCCTTCACAGTGGGCGATGCTTCCATCACTCCGCCTGCCACTGTGACCTGTGACCATACCATCGTCACTGATGCGGGCTATGCTGCCACTTGTACCACTGATGGCCTGTCCGATGGCACTCATTGCTCCAAGTGTGGCGTCGTGTTGACGGAGCAGACTGTGATCAAGTCTGCTGGTCACAGCTATTCCTCCCAGACCATCCCTGCCACCTGCGTGGAGTATGAGAAGATCAAGTACACCTGTGGCGTTTGTGGCGATACTTATACGGTGTATGCCGACGATCTGGAGGATCAGTGGTCTGAGACCAAGCCTGAGGGCGTGGATGACAGCCTGATCCAGACCAAGACCCAGTATCGCTATCGGGACTATGGCACGGTGACCTCGTATGAGACCTCTTTGGATGGCTATACGCAGGTCAGCAAGACCTGGGAACAGTCCGGTTCCGGCTCGATCCATTATAGTTCCAACTGGCCGTCCGGGTTCGACACCAGCCATACACTGTATTCCCAGTATAATAATGCGACGTACACCGCTTCGGAGACGGATACTTCCAAAACGGTGATCGGCAGCGATACTGTAATTGGGAATATCTATTATCACTGGTGCCGTGGCACTTATACCGATGGACCGATCAACCGAACCACTTCTGCAACACAGGACGACACTCATACTGCATTCCATGCGTTCGTGGCGAGTACGTCCACCATCGATCCTTCCGCCTTGACGACTGCATCTGATGGTTCTGTTACCTACGCTTATGCCAACGCCTGTACCGACTCCCATTGGTGGTATTATTTCCCGGTGTATGAGCAGACTTATACCACTTACAAGGCACTTTACACCTACGAGGGCTGGGGTGCTTGGTCTGAGTGGAGCGATGTACCTGCGACAGCCTCCGATACCCGGCAGGTGGAGACCAGGACGATGTACTGCAATACTTCCGAAGGCCTTGGCGACCACGTTTATGTGGATGGCATCTGCACCCTTTGCGGGGCAGAGGATCCTGATGCGGTGTGCAAGCATCCCAGCCATGATACCAGCGGAGTCTGCGCGGATTGTGGTGAGAACGTGGCCCATGTGTATGTGGATGGTACTTGCTCTGTCTGTGGCAAGGCGGAGCCCAACCCAACCATCACGCCCAGCTATGCCTCGGTATCCTTTGAGGACGAGATCATCCTGAACATCTACTTCAACGTGGCAGATCTGGATGATGTGGCGCTGTCGGAGATGGGCCTTCTGACCTGGACGGCTCCCCAGCCTGATGGGACCATCGATACGGCCCACTGTGTGATCCCCGGCGCGGCTACCGATGGAACGCTATATATGGTCAAGTCCCTTGGTATCCCTGCTAAGAAGCTGGGCGACCTGGTGTACTTCAAGGTGTATGCGAAGCTGGCTGATGGCAGCTATGTCTATAGTACTCTGCTGCAGACCAGTCCTAAGAATTATGCCCTGGGGCGGATCAAGAACTCTACCAATGAGTATATGCGCAGGGTCTGTGTGGCGATGCTGGATTATGGCGCAGAGGCGCAGACGTACTTCAGCTATAAGCCTTATGATCTGATGAATGCGACGATCACCGAGGAACAGCAGGCGCTGATCCAAGAGTATTCCAGCTCTATGGTCGCTACACTGCCTACTGTGGACAGTGCCAAAGCATCTTTGATCACGGATACTGGTGGATTCAGCAGCAAGTATCCCACCGTCTCCTTCGATGGAGCGTTCTCGATCAATTTCTACTTCACTCCCGCTTATGAGATGGACGGGGAAATGACCCTGTATTACTGGGGACCTGATACCTACGCTTCTGTGGACAAGATGACCTTGAGCAATGCTACCGGTTCTATGACCATGGAACCGACCTCTACCGGAGCGTATTGGGGCAACCTGACGGATATCGCAGCCAAGCAGATCGATCAGGAAGGATATTTCGTGGGCGTCTACCAGTCTGGCGGTCTGACTTACACCACTGGTGTGATCGTCTATTCTCTGGGGCGCTACTGTCAGACCACGGCTGCGAAGGAGAGTTCTTCTATGAAGGATCTGGCAGCTGCCACGGCAGTATATGGATACTACGCCAAGGCCTATTTCGCGGCGCTTGGCAAGTAAGAGGGCCATTGAGGTCTATCTACCAACAATGATGAAGTCCCGTGCGGCGTGTTGCCGCACGGGACTGCTTTTTTGAGATGTCATGTTCACTGGGGGCGTTCGACGCACCATGAGGCCAGGGGGCAGGTGTCACATTTGGGGCTGCGGGCGGTGCAGATCTCTCGACCGAAGAGGACGATGCGGTGACAAAAGTCGGAGCTTTCTTCTGGGGGGAGGATCTTGCGCAGCTGGGTCTCCACCTTTTCCGGATCCTTGCCCTGGGACAGGCCCAACCTACCGCAGATGCGGATGCAGTGAGTGTCGCAGACCACGCTGCCGGGAATGGCGTAAAGGTCGCCTAGCAGGAGGTTGGCAGTCTTGCGTCCCACCCCTGGCAGGCGGAGCAGCTCCTCCATCGTGCCAGGGACTTTTCCACCGTAGTCATGTAAGAGCATCTGACAAGCCAAGACGATATCCCGTGCCTTATGCTTATAAAAGCCGCAGGAATGGACCAGCTGTTCGATATGGGCGATGTCGGCTCCAGCCATGGCCTCCAGCGTGGGATAGGCTTCGAACAGTGCGGGGGTGACCAGATTGACCCGAGCGTCGGTACATTGGGCAGACAGGCGAACAGCGATCATCAGCTGATAGTCGATGCTATAATGTAAGGCGCAGGGGGCATCCGGATAGCGCTTTTTTAGAGCGGCTATGATCGCGTTGACTTTTTCCTGCATAGGTAGCCCTCCTTTGTGTATCATGGGGTCATTGTGGATCGTCCAGGAGTTGGGCGGTCAGGGCAGAGATCTCATAGGCGGTACGTTCCTGGGGGCCGGACTCGGTGAGCTTCGTGTAGGTACGGCTTTGGAGTCGGCCGGTGACACGGATGGAGTCACGCTGGTGACAGGCAGCGATCTGCTGGGCGGTACGGCCCCAGAGGATACAGGGGAGATAGTCTGCCCGGTGGAACGCGCGAGGGACGGCCAGCATCACATCGCAGATCTCTCTGCCCAGCGGGGTGTGGCGATAGGTAGGCTCCCGGCACAGGGGCCCCTCTAGGGTCACTTCATTCAAAGGTTCGCCGTCCTCGGCGACCATCGAGGTGGCGAAGACGAAGATCAGAAGACGGCGCAGGCCGTCGGTTCGGATGTTGTGGGAGCGGATCTGACCATTGACGGTGAGCATCTTGCCGCCGCTCAGGTCGATCGTGTCCAGGAGCCGCTCCTCGATCACGATGGGGAGATGGTCCACAGTGCCGGACAGGCGGGGTACGTTCAAGATCGTCCGATAAAACCTTCGGCCGTGGTTTTCGTGGCTGAAGGATGGCAATGCGTCCAATTCGCCCCGCAGGGTGATGATATTGTTGGTTCGTTCCATAAGTACCACCTCAAATACAGATGTATGGAACATCCTATGAGGGGACTGAGGTCGAAAGAACAGCGGGGCAGATCTATTTAGCGTCCAGGATCTGGGCGCGTGCTTTTTTGCTGAAGCTGTCCAACACGGTGGTGTAGGCAAGGTCGATCATATGAGGAAGCTCCTCAGGCGGGAAGCGAGTCAGGTCGATGGTGTTCCAATAGGGCTGCTGGACCGGGGGACAATGGTAGCCCCGGACCACGATGCCGGGCCAGTTGCTGCGGAACAGCTCACCCTGGAAGCGTGTACATTTCAGGGTCAGCTTGTCCGGGTAGAGCTGGGCGAAGATCTTCCCGCCGATCTTGTAGCAGATGGGGTACTCGCCGAAAGGGCGATCCTCATAGGATCTGTACTTGGAGAGACAGTAAGCAGGGATATCCATTGCAGCATCCTCGCATTAGCGGCCCTTTTTGGGATGTGGACGTTTGGCGGTGGGACGTTTGGGAAGCGGTTTTTTCGGGGGCGGTGCGCTGGGCTTGCCTTGGCGGGGAGGGACGGCGCGGATCAGGCATTTGGGACCGGAGCCGATCAGGTCTTCCCGGTGGGCTTTGAGCAGGGCTTCCTTCACCAGATAGTAATTCTTGGGATCCCGGTACTGGATCAGGGCGCGCTGCATGGCTTTCTCGTGGGGGTCTGTTGGGACGTAGACCTTCTCCATGGTCCTGGGGTCCAGGCCGGTGTAGTACATGACGGTGGAGAGGGTGGAGGGAGTAGGGTAGAAGTCCTGGACCTGCTCCGGATCGTGGCCCATCTCACGGATGTACTCCGCCAGCTGGATGGCTTCTTTCAAGGTGGAGCCTGGATGGCTGGACATGAGGTAGGGGACCAGGTACTGATCCATGCCGTACTGCTTGTTCAGGGCTTTATATTTGGCGACGAAACGCTGGTAGACCTCGTTCTTGGGCTTGCCCATCTTGGCAAGGACAGGGTCTGCCACGTGTTCCGGGGCCACTTTCAGCTGGCCAGAGATATGGTATTGGACCAACTCCTTGAAGAAGGTGTCCTTTTTGTCGGCCAGCAGATAGTCGAAGCGGATGCCACTGCGGACGAAGACTTTCTTCACGCCGGGCAGTTTCCGGAGCTTTCGCAGAAGGGCGACGTAATCGGAGTGGTCCGCCTTCATGTTCTTGCAGGGGGTGGGCCACAGGCACTGGCGGCCACCGCAGGCACCTTTGGTCAGCTGCTTTTCACAGGCTGGATGCCGGAAGTTGGCAGTAGGGCCGCCCACATCGTGGATATAGCCTTTGAAGCTGGGATCTTTGATGATCGTTTCCGCTTCGGCGATGATGGACTCGTGGCTGCGGGTCTGGATGATACGGCCCTGGTGGAAGGTCAGGGCGCAGAAGGAGCAGGCACCGAAGCAGCCTCGGTTGGAGACCAGGCTGAACTTCACTTCCTCGATCGCCGGGACACCGCCGGCTTTGGCGTAGCTGGGGTGCCAGTGACGCTGGTAGGGGAGGGCGTAGACATCGTCCATCTCCTGGGTGGTAAGAGGCTTCTGGGGCGGGTTCTGGACCACATAGGTATTCCCATAGGGCTCTGCGAGACGCTTCGCGGTGAAGGGGTCACAGTTGCCGTACTGGATCTTGAAGGAGCGTGCGTATTCCTGCTTGTGAGTTTTCAGCTCTTCGTAAGAGGGGAGGATGATCGTGGGCAGGCTCTCGTCCAGCTGTGTGGCTTTGAAGACGGTGCCATCGATATAGGTGATGTCCTTCACGTCCATGCCGGAGTTCAGGGCTTCCGCGATCTCTACGATGCTCTTCTCGCCCATGCCGTACATCAGAAGATCCGCCTGGGAGTCTAAAAGGATCGAGCGTTTCAGGCTCTCGGACCAGTAGTCGTAATGAGCCAGGCGAAGAAGTCTGGATTCGATGCCGCCTATCAGGATCGGGAAATCTTTATAGGTCTGGCGGATAAGATTGCAATAGACGATGGTAGCGTAGTCGGGCCGTTTGCCCATCTCGCCGCCGGGGGTGAACGCGTCGGTCTTGCGGCGGCGCTTGGAGACGGAATAGTGGTTCACCATGGAGTCCATATTGCCGCCGGAGACCAGGAAGCCCAGTCGGGGGCGACCATAGATGTCGATAGACTTGGGATCGCGCCAGTTGGGCTGGGAGATGATGCCCACGCTATAGCCGTGGCTTTCCAGCACCCGGCTGATGATCGCGTGGCCGAAGGAAGGGTGATCGACGTAGGCATCGCCGATCACATATACGAGATCACACTGTTCCCAGCCTCGGTCGATCATATCCTGTTTGCAGATGGGAAGAAAGCTCATGGCAGGACCTCCATACACGTTTTCTCCAGTATATCATTTTTTCGGGGAAAAGGGAAGAGGGAGAAAAAAGTTGTTGACAAATCGGGGAAGGCGTGCTATTATATCTGAGTCGTCGAGATTCGGCGGCGATATGGGCGAGTGGTGGAATTGGTAGACTCGCTAGATTCAGGTTCTAGTGTTCACTGCGGACGTGCGGGTTCAAGTCCCGCCTCGCCCACCAAAAGATGCGACAACTTTCGAAAGAGAGTTGTCGTTTTTTTGTTCTCTTCTCTTGGAAGCTGTCGTTTCAGCGAAAGGATAAGAGAGGATAGTAAGAGACAGTCGAAAGGCTGTCTCTTTTTGCATATGGTGGGGGATGATCCAGAGCCTGGGCTGGCGCGATCTCTGGTCCGTCTGATATGGGACATCAACGAGGGGAGGGACAAATACAAGGACAATGGGATTTTACTTGAGAGACCGCATCTGATAAACTTGTCGAAAGAGGTGATGCGGATGGCTGAGAACGATCCTGAGTTGCTGAACGCGATCTATAAGGATATCAGTGAGAAGCTGGGGATGGATACGGCGATGGAGATCTACCGTATGTTCAAGGGCCAGCAGATCAGCTTTCCGATGCGCTTTTTTAATCCTGTGAGGATCCAGAAATGTATCGTACAGGAATACGATGGGACGAATTTGAAGACCCTTGCGATCAAGTATGATTACTCCGAGAAAACGGTCCGGAGGATAATAAAGAATAGCTTAGGAGAATGAAAGGTAGGTATCATCATGGCATTTTTCGACAAATTAAAGGATGCTGCGAATGCTGCGAAGGAAAAAGCACAGGCGACGATCGAGTCGGCGAAAGCTGCGCAGGCGCAAAAGAAGGCAGAGCAGGAAGCTTACAACGCCGAAATGGAAGAGAAGGCGATGAGGAAGGCACAGAAACTTAAGGATGCTATCGTGTCCTCTTTTTCCGGTCAGGCATTTCTCTCAAGCATATCTGATGAAGCGCTTCTCGCATTCACGAAGGATTTTTATGATAAGATCTTGATGCCTGCCAACAGCGTATCGAGAAGCAAGATCACCATGCACCCGTATATCACCGGAAAGAAATTTGCGAAGTTCTGCGATTCGATCGGATGTTATGACGTGGCAGATAAGCCTTTGATCCATCTGGTCATTGACAAGAAAAAGGAGTTCCTGGTCACGGATCATAGCCTGTATTTCTCTGTCGCCCTGGACGAGGATCCAAAATTCATCGCAAGGGGAAACGTGCCCTGCGATCAGATCTCGTCGCTGGCTGTGGAGAAGGGCGAGGGGACGTTCGTCCTCAAATGCAATGGCTGCGTCTTAGTGACGCTCAACGCAGACAAGACGACTACAGAGGACTGTCTCACGCTCAGGAACTATTTCGACTGTATCGTTAACAGCGACTTTACGATCACGGACCAGGAAGTCGATAAGTTGATCCGGGAAAAGATCGGCGAAAAAGTATACTCGGAAGTAAAAAAATATATGGTTTACGAGGATGAGCTTCTGGTTTATTTCGCCTGGGGACTGGATTCTCTCTCTGCAAAGGATTATTTCGTATGTACGAATAAGCAGGTTATCATGGTGAACCGGGAAATGGGCGGTGCCACAGCGAATATCAAGCAGTTCTACTATGAGGATATCACGTCTGCAAGTGTCCTCCAGAATTCCAATAGCTCCAGCCTGACGGGGTATCTGTTGGAGACGGCCTTGACTGCGGCGATGCAGACCTGCGATCTGGTCTTGACTGTGGCGGGGGCTGCGACCAGGATCAATACGCTTTACAAGGTCGAAGCAGAGCGAGTGGTGGCAGTATATCATCAGTATCGGAAGGCTGCGAAAGCGCAAGGCGGGACGCCGCCAGTGATCGTTCAACAGTCCACGCCGCAGGCAGATCCCATGGAGCAACTGGAGAAGCTCGCGAAGCTAAGAGCTGCAGGGATCATTTCTGAGGAGGAGTTCGACCGAAAGAAAGCGGATATCCTGGCGAAGATATGAGGGCTTCCTTTATGATCTGGGACGGATCGTCCATGGTCGGATAGATATGAATGACCGGATCTCTCACGAAGGTGGGAGATCCGGTCATTGGTCATGTTCAGGTCAGGTCTTCCGCGAAGACGTTCTGGATGAAGGTAGCCATTTCCCGAGCGATCAGAGCGTGGCCAGCGGCGTTGGGGTGGAGGCCGTCGGAGCCGTAGGTGCCGGCCTGGCCGTTGTTATCGCCCAGCTCCTCGACTCCCCAGGGGAACGCCTCGGTGAGGGAATGATAATGGACATCCAGTTCCGCGCAGACCTCTTCCATGGCATCAGCATAGTCCTGGAGGAGGTAGCCCTTACGGTTATATCCCTCTGTATTGCCCTCCCAGGCAGTGCCCTCCAGGGCGTCGGCAGGGCGGTCGATATAGTTGTTCTGGGGACTGCTGAAAAAGAAGATCTGAGCGTCAGGGTACTTCTCTTTCAAGCCGCCACACAGGGCTCGCATGGAGCCGTAGAAGGTATCGGTACCGGCGTCGGTGATGGCGCCAAGCTCCCGGCCTGTGGTCCAGTCGTTGATGCCTCCGAAGACGATGATCACGTCCGCATCGTCCTCCAGCAGCGTATATCGCTCATAGAAGGAGGCGATGCCGGCTTCCCAGGTGGGGATCTCGTCCTGCTTGGGTGCGATGCAGCTTCCGCCCAGGCCCTGATCTGTGCCTCTGACGAAGCCGCAGTACGTCGGGAACCATTCAGAATATACTTTCGTGGTCCCGATGCCTTCCGTCATGCTGTCGCCGAGACAGACTACCTTTTTGCCGACCATGGCCTTGATCGTGGGAAGGCTGATCTGGTCGATGAAAAGCTGCTCTTGGGGCAGCTCCAGATCACTTAGATACATTGGGGTGTGGAACGTGCCGAGATAGATGCTCCCATGGTTGCTGAAGGAAGAGATGTGGCCCGTCCTGGGGTCGTAATAAATATCGTCTCCATCCAGGAGGCGGGAGATATCATGGGTGGTACCTCCAACATCGATCGTTCCTTCATCATAGCAGATGCGGGTGCCTTCTCCAAAAGTAAGGGTCAGATCACTGGAGGTGATATAGACACCAGTATTCGTTTCGATCGTTCCATCGTAAAGCGTATGGATGATGGGTGCATGCTTCGTGCATCCGAACAGCGCGATCAGCAGGGTAAGTGAAAGCAATAGACAACAGATCTTCTTCATTTACGGTACCTCCAGGGTGGTCGTTGGTCGAATCATTGACAATGCACCCAGTATAACATATTTTTCCTGATCTCGCAAGTATGTATGCCAGGATAGGTTTGGAAAGTTGGGTTTATTTGGGTCCATGGCCCCATCAAAATGGCAAGCTCAAGGAGCTTGCCATTTTGGCTGGACATATTCAGACTTTTTCCGCAGGCTGCTTGCGGCGGAGGATGGCGTTATAGATCAGCAGGCCGATACCGCTGACTAGGGCGGTGGAACCATAGAGGATCAGGGCTCCCCAGTATTCACCTTCTCCCAGCAGATGACCGCCGAAGGTGGAGGAAAGGACCGAGGGGAGCCGGGCGATCAGGGAGATCACCAGGAACGTGCTGAGCTTGATGTCAGTCAGACCGACGAAATAGGTAAGCAGATCCTTGGGCGTTCCGGGGATGAAGAACAGCAGGAAGATCAGACTGTTGCGCTTCTGCTCGGTATTTATGAAGCGGAGTTCGTTGATCTTTTCCCGGGAAATGAAGACTTCCACCAATTTCGTGCCGAAGCGGCGGGTCAGGAGGAAGACCAGCGCGGAGGCGACCGCCACGCCCAGATAACACAGCAGAGTGCCCATCCAGGGTCCGAAAGCGTAGCCCGCGGCGGTCTCCAGCAATTCACCGGGGATCAGAGCGATGAACACTTGCAGGAATTGCAGACCCAG
>JAFTKE010000172.1 GCA_017456045.1 Oscillospiraceae bacterium | reverse complement strand
GATGATCTCAACCACGCGCCAGCGCTTGTCCTTGGACAGGGGGCGGGTCTCCATCACGCGGACGCGGTCGCCCACGCCACACTCGTTCAGCTCATCATGAGCCTTCAGCTTATAGGTTCTCTTAACGATCTTCTTATACAGAGGATGGGCCACACGGTCGGCGATGGCGACCACAACGGTCTTATCCATCTTGTCCGAAACCACCAGGCCGACTCTGGTCTTACGAGAAGAGGTTCTAACTTCACTCATCGTTTATTCCTCCTTATCGGCCCTGCTGCTCACGCAGGATGGTCTTCACACGGGCGATATCCTTCTTGACCTCCGCGATGCGGACGGGGTTCTCGAGCTGATTGGTAGCGTGCTGAAGACGGAGGTTGAACAGGTCCTTCTTCAGGTCAGCCAGCTTGGTCTCCAGCTCGGCAGTGCTCAGCTTACGGATCTCAATAGCCTTCATCTTCATTCACCACCATTCTCTTCTTTTTTAATGATCTTGCACTTGACGGGCAGCTTGTGAGCGGCCAGACGCAGAGCCTCACGGGCAACTTCCTCGGAAACGCCGGCGATCTCGAACATGACACGGCCGGGCTTCACCACGGCGACCCAACCCTCGGGAGCGCCCTTACCGGAACCCATACGGGTACCCAGAGCCTTCGCAGTGATGGGCTTGTCGGGGAAGATCTTGATCCAGACCTTACCGCCACGCTTGGTGTGACGGGTCATGGCGATACGGGCAGCCTCGATCTGGTTGCCGGTGATCCAGCAGGGCTCAGTGGCCTGCAGGCCCCACTCGCCGTAAGCGACCTTGTTGCCGCGGGCAGCGGTACCGGTCATACGGCCACGATGAACGCGGCGATACTTAACTCTCTTGGGCAGCAGCATTACTGAGCTCCTCCTTCCTTACGGGGGGCACCCTGGCCGGCGGGGCGGTTGCCGCCCTGACGGTTGAAGCCACCCTGACGGCGCTCGCCGTTGTTCTGACGGTTGAAACCGCCCTGACGACGGTCACCATCGCGGCGCTCGCGACGGGGGCGCTCGGTGCGCTCCTTATAGTTCTTGGTGTCGATGGTGCGGGGAGTGGTGCGCAGGGTCTGAGTCAGAACCTCGCCCTTGTAGATCCACACCTTGATGCCGATGCGGCCGTAGGTGGTGGCAGCCTCAGCAAAGCCGTAGTCGATGTCGGCACGAATGGTCTGCAGGGGGATAGTGCCGTCATGATAGTGCTCGGTACGGGCAATCTCAGCGCCGTTCAGACGGCCGGAAGCCTGGACCTTGATACCCAGGGCGCCCATGCGCATAGCGCGGCCCATGGCATTCTTCATAGCGCGGCGGAAAGCGATGCGCTTCTCCAGCTGCTGAGCGATGTTCTCGGCAACCAGCTGAGCGTCGGTGTCAACGCTCTTCACCTCGACGATGTTCAGAGCAACGCTCTTGCCCAGCTTCTTCTCGAGCTCGGCGCGCAGCTTCTCGATCTCCTCGCCGCCCTTGCCGATGATCACACCGGGACGGGCACAGTGCACATAGATCTTGACCTTGGCGTTGTCGCGCTCGATCTCGATCTTGGGCACGCCGGCGGAAGCCAGACGAGCCTTCAGCTCCTTACGGAGGTTGTAGTCCTCAACCAGGAGGTCGCCCACTTTCTCATCGCGGGCATACCAACGAGAGTCCCAGTCCTTAATGACGCCCACGCGCAGACCGTGGGGATTAACTTTCTGTCCCATTACTCTTGACCTCCTTCTTTAGCGCTCGCTCACGGCGACAGTGATGTGAGAAGTGCGCTTCTCGATGCGGTGCACACCGGCACGAGAGACGAAACGGATCCGCTTCATGATGGGGCCGGGGGCCACAAAACAAGTGGACACGTACAGCTTCTCAGGATCCATGCCGTGATTGTTCTCGGCGTTGGCAGCAGCGCTCTTGACCAGCTTGGCCAGAGGCTCAGCGGCAGCCTTGGGAGTCAGAGCAAGGATGTTCATGGCCTGAGCAACGCTCTTGCCACGGATCAGGTCGCACACAACGCCGACCTTACGGGGGGAGATACGGATATATCTCAGAGTAGCCTTAGCTTCCATATTCTCTCTCCTCCTTACTTACCGGTCTTGCTACCAGCGTGACCCTTGAAGGTACGGGTGGGAGCAAACTCGCCCAGCTTGTGGCCGACCATATCCTCAGTCACGTAGACGGGAATGTGCTTCTTGCCATCATGCACAGCGATGGTGTGGCCAACGAAAGCAGGGAAGATGGTGGAGGCGCGGCTCCAGGTCTTCAGGACCTTCTTCTCGCCGGTCTTGTTCATTTCGGTAACCCGCTTCAGCAGCTCGGGAGCGCAAAAGGGGCCTTTTTTGATACTTCTGCTCATCTTTTACTGCCTCCTTACTTACCGTTACGACGCTTGACGATGAACTTGTTGGTGGGGTTCTTGCCCTTGCGGGTCTTGTAACCCAGAGCGGGCTTGCCCCAGGGAGTGACAGGGCCGGGACGGCCAACGGGGGACTTGCCCTCACCACCACCGTGGGGGTGGTCATTGGGGTTCATAACAGAACCGCGAACGGTGGGACGGATACCCATGTGACGGGTGCGACCGGCCTTACCGATGTGGATATTCTCATGGTCCACATTACCAACCTGACCGATGCAAGCGGTGCAGTTGGTGCGGACATAACGGACCTCGCCGGAGGGCAGACGAACCTGAGCCATGCCGTTCTCCTTAGCCATCAGCTGAGCGGCAACGCCAGCGGAACGAACCAGCTGGGCGCCCTTGCCGGTATACAGCTCGATGCAGTGGATCATTTCACCAACGGGGAT
>JAFTKE010000171.1 GCA_017456045.1 Oscillospiraceae bacterium | reverse complement strand
GAGACCGTCAAGAAGTCTCTGGAGCTTCGTGACATCAAGATCAAGATCACCGAACTGCCCATCCCCGTGGCCTTCGCCGCCGCCTTCGAGGGCGAGATCATCCGCAAAGCCGATATGCACAACGAGTGCTGGTCCTCCAAGAACCCCACCGCTGAGCTGGTGGTGATGAAGGACCTGAGCGAAGTGGAAGACCACAAGATCACCATCGTCGGCCCGGATCTGGATGAACAGAAGGATCTGGCCCTGGTGACGTATGTGGAGGTGGCCGGTAAGAAGATGCAGGTGGACTTCGAGTCCGTCATCGAGCGTAAGTTCCACGCTTGGTTCAACTACATGGAGGGCGTGATGCACACCGGTCAGCGGAACCAGGTGCGGGTCCGTGTCTCCAATGCCGCTTTCGAAGCTGGCCTGCGGCTGAAGGACTTTGCGGAAGTGCTGTATGTCATGGTGATGAACGAGTTCGATGCTGTCGTGGACAAGTGCCAGGTCACGATCATCACCGACGCTGTGGAGGCTGGGAAGTTCCGTGACGAGGTCGCCATGCCCCGCTATGCCCAGCGTGACGACCGTCTGGCCTCCATGACCGACGAGAGCGTGGACCGCTACTATACCTGCATCCTGTGCCAGTCCTTCGCTCCTGCCCACTGCTGCGTGGTCACCCCCGAGCGTCTGGGCCTGTGCGGTGCCGTTTCCTGGCTGGATGCCAAGGCCACCAACGAGCTGGATCCCAACGGCCCCTGCCAGCCCATCTTCAAGGAGGGCTGCACCGACGAGCGTACCGGCCGCTTCGAGTCTGTGGACAAGATGGTCAAGGACGCCACCCACGGCGCGGTGGAGAGCGTGACCCTGTACTCCATCCTGGAAGATCCCATGACCAGCTGCGGCTGTTTCGAGTGTATCTGCGGCATCGAGCCCATGAGCAATGGCTTCATCGTGGTCAACCGGGAATTCAAGGGCATGACCCCTGCCGGTATGACTTTCGGCGAGCTGGCCTCCTGCACAGGCGGCGGTGTCCAGACTCCTGGCTATATGGGCCATGGCCGTCACTTCATCTCCTCCAAGAAGTTCATCAGCGCCGAGGGCGGCATCGAGCGGATCGTGTGGATGCCCAAGGAGCTGAAGGATGACGTGGGCGAAAAACTGAACAAGACCGCTCAGGAGCTGTACGGCATCGAGGATTTCGTAAGCTACATCGCCGACGAGACCATCACCTCCGACTGCGAGGAACTGCTGAACTGGCTGACGGAAAAGAACCATCCTGTTCTTGGCATGGAGCCGCTGATGTAAGCTACCTAAATAGGGGAGGGTCACTGACCCTCCCCTACAGGAATGGGATACCGCCCATGTAGGGGCGGGTCACTGACCCGCCCGCCGCAGATCCGGATGGATCTGCGGAACCAAACGGTGATCGCCTTGCGGCGATAGGATCTGGTTTTACCAGATCCACGGGAGGGTCGATGACCCTCCCCTACAATAGCATTACCGAAGGGGATCATGCAAATGAAAGTGACTTTCCAAATCGAGGGCGCAGGCCCTGTTTCTATCGAATGTAACGTTGGAGATAACCTGTTGGAGCTGGCGCGGCGGGCCAATGTGGCGATCGATGCGCCTTGCTCCGGAAACGGCTCCTGCGGCAAGTGCCGGGTGAAGCTGGTGGAGGGGGAGGTGGAGTCCATCCCCAGCCGTCATATCTCTGACGAGGAATATAAGGCCGGTTGGCGGCTCAGCTGTAACTGTAAAGTCGTGGGCGACTGCACCGTGCTGGTGCCGGATATCGCTTCGGCTTATCAGTCCCGGATGAAGACGGCAGATCTTTCCTCTCCCAAGGAGATCGCGATCTTCGAGGATTGCCAGAACGCCCTGAAGGAGAGCGGGATCCGATTCGACAATGACTTCCTTGCCCTGGATGTTGTGATGGAGCCGCCCAGCCCGGATGATACTATGCCGGATGTGGAGCGGCTCATTTGGGGCGTAAAGTCCCAGATCGAGGTGGAGAAGGTCCACGTTCCCTTCCATGTGATGAAGAAGCTGGCCTCCACCCTTCGGGAATTCGATTTCCATGTGTGCGTCAAGGGTATCCATGAGGGCGATATCTTTCGGTGCATGGAAGTTTGCGGGCCGGAGGATACTGTGATCGTGGGCTGTGCCATCGACATCGGCACCACCACCGTCACCATGGTCCTCACCGACCTGCAGACCGGAAAGCTGCTGGCCAAAGGCTCCTCCGGCAACGGGCAGATCCGCTACGGCGCGGACGTGATCAATCGGATCATCGAGCAGTCCCGTCCCGGCGGCAAGAAGAAATTGCAGGATGCGATCATCAAGGAGACCTTGACTCCCATCATCGCAAATCTTTGTAAGACCGCCGGGGTCAGCGCCAACAGCATCCTCCGGCTCTCGATCGGTGCCAACACCACCATGAACCACCTTTTCGTAGGTGTGGACGCAGACCCCATCCGCATGGATCCCTACATCCCCAGCTTCTTCGGCTGGGATGGTCTGCTGGCGGGAGACTTGAAGCTGCCGGCGAACCCTCTGGCATCCGTTGTGATCGCTCCCAACATCGGCTCCTACGTAGGTGGTGACATCACCGCCGGTACGCTGGCCTCCGGCATTTGGGACAAGGACGAGATGAGCCTATTCATTGACCTGGGCACCAACGGCGAGCTGGTGTTCGGCAACCGGGATTTCCTTATGTCCTGCGCCTGCTCCGCCGGGCCTGCCTTCGAGGGCGGCGACATCTCCTGCGGTATGCGTGCCACCGACGGCGCGATCGAGGCCTGCGTGATCGATAAAGCCACCATGGAGCCCACGCTCACCATCGTGGGCGATGAAGGGCAGAGACCGGTGGGCATCTGCGGCTCCGGCATCATCGACATCATTTCCGAGCTGTTCCGTTGTGGCATCATCAACGCAAGGGGCCTGTTCGTCCGGGAGGGGAGTCGTGTCCAGCGGGATGCCCATGGCATGGGGCGTTATGTCCTGGCCACTGCCGCCCAGAGCGACACGGGCCGGGAGGTGTCCATCAACGAAGTGGACATCGACAACTTCATCCGTGCCAAGGGCGCGATCTTCTCCGCCATCGACACGCTGTTGCAAAGCGTGGATATGACGGTGGAAATGATAGACCATGTGTATGTGGCCGGTGGCATCGGCTCCGGCATCAATATGAAGAACGCTGTCAACATCGGGATGCTGCCGGATGTGGAGCTGGAGAAGTACAGCTACATCGGCAATTCCTCCCTCACCGGTGCCTATGCCATGGTGGTCAGCGATCAGGCGATCGAAAAATGCGCGGAAGTGGCGGCGAATATGACCTATTTGGAGCTGTCCACGTACCCGGGGTACATGGATTCCTTCGTGGCGGCCTGCTTCCTGCCTCATACGGACCGGAGCTTGTTCCCCAATTCGGTGCAGGAAGGTTGAGCTTGTAGGGGAGGGTCTTGACCCTCCCGAGTCTCTGCGGTGATAGAGTGGCTGGTGGATCGGATCGACTGACAACTCTGTGACCGTAACTTTTAGGGAGGGTCAAGACCCTCCCCTACGATATGGATCATGAACTAGGAGAAAGAAATGCAGATCGAGAATCACAAGGAAGAAGTCCCCTTCGCCCATTATGAGGAGCGGTTCAAGGTGTTGGAGCCTGTGGAGGCTGCGGCGCGGACTGGGGTCCAATGGGATGGGAAAGAGTTTTATGTCAACTTGCTAGGCAGGGAGTTCGCCATTTCCTGGCCGGTGTATCAGATCCGGGCAGTGGATGGCGGCGCTGTACCCCCGCTGCCGGTGCAGACCTTTTTGCTTCGGTATTTGCTGGAGAGCAAGGACGTGGCATGGGCCGGGGAGTGGAAGACCTTCCGGGAGATGCCCTGGGGGGAGATGTACATCAAACCTTACACCGGGCGTGTGCTGACCCGGGCGGCGTTCACCTTGGGCACCAGAGTGGCGGCCTTCAAGGCGGCGGCGGAGAAGCTGGGGGCCACCCCTGTGAAGCATGGGGACGCAGGCTTCGAGTTCAGCCTGATCGGGGGCTACAAGATGCAGATCCTGGTGTGGGAGGGAGACGATGAGTTCCCGCCCAATGCCCAGGTGCTGTATTCCGACAACTTCGCCGAAGGGTTCGCCGCCGAGGATCGGGTGGTGGCGGGAGACATTTTGATCTCTACCATCAAGGCAAATATGTAAAAAGAGAGAACGGGTCCTTACGTTGTTTGCAACGTGAGGACCTGTTCCTATAAATTCTAGGTTGACTTCTACCTATTTTATCATATAATACAGTTAGAAGGAGGTGGATCTCGTGCAGATCGATACCAATACCATCGTTTCGGTGACAGAGGCGAATCAGAATTTTTCCAGGGTCACCAGGATCGCGGAGAAGAACGGTCAGGCGGTGATCTTCAAGAACAATCGACCCAAATATCTGCTGATCGATCTGGATGATTCTCCAATGCTGGAGCTGTCTGATGATGAGAAGATCGATATCGTGGCGGCTCGGATCCTGAAGCGGTTCAAGCCTGCCTTTGAGGAGTTGGCAAAATGATCAAAATCTCAAAGGATAAGGTTTTGCTCCTTCACCAGCTGATCGCCCAGGAGACTGGAGGCAGCATCGGTGTTCGGGATGAGGGGCTATTGGAGTCTGCATTGGAGGCGGCCTTCGCCAGCTTTGGTGGCGTGGAGCTGTATCCAAGCAAGGAAGAGAAGGGTGCCCGGTTAGGGTATAACCTGATCTCCAACCATGCGTTCGTAGACGGGAACAAGCGGATCGGGATGTATGTGATGCTCACCTTTCTGGAGGTCAATGGCATCCATATGGATCCTACCAATAAAGCGGTCGCTACTGCTGGGCTGGCTGTGGCAGCCGGTACGATGGGGTATGAGGAACTGCTTGATTGGGTGCGGGAGCACCGAGTTTAGGTGCTGACAAAGGATACGGGTCCTCACGCGCTTCGCGCTCAGGACGACAGGGGTAGTCGTACTGGGTGCGTGGCGGGTGAGGACCCGTTTTGTTACTTCGTCATTTTCTCCTGCTTGACCTTGTGGTCGATCACGTGGCGGGAGGCCAGCTCTTTGTGGATATCCTCCAGGGAGATGCCCATTTGGATCATCATGACCATCACGTGGTAGGCAAGGTCGGCCACCTCGTAGATGGTCTCCTTTTTGTCGTCGTCCTTGGCGGCGATGATGACCTCGGTGCACTCTTCGCCCACCTTCTTGAGGATCTTGTCCAGACCCTTTTCAAAAAGGTAGGTGGTGTAGGAGCCTTCCTTCTTGTCGGTTTTCCGGCCCTCGATCAGGTTCATCAGACCCTGATAGGAGAATTCATGGCGGTTCTCGCTCTGGAAAACGGGATTTTCAAAGCAGGAGTCGGTGCCAAGATGGCAGGCAGGGCCCTCGGGTTCTACAACTACCACCAGGGCATCCTTGTCGCAGTCGGCGGTAATGGAGACGATGTGCTGGTAGTTGCCGCTGGTTTCGCCCTTGAGCCACAGCTCACTGCGGGAGCGGCTCCAGAAGCAGGTCAGCTCCTTCTCCATGGAGATGGCAAGGCTCTCCTTGTTCATATAGGCCAGGGTCAGCACCCGCTTGGTGACCGCGTCCACCACGATGGCGGGGATCAGACCCTTTTCGTCAAATTTCAGTTCGTCGATGTTCAGCATTTTGGTTCTCCTTGTTGTTATGAAGCATGGTAGGGGCCGATGCCTACATCGGCCCTCGTAGAGAGGTTCGCTGCGGGCCGATGTGGGCATCAGCCCCTACAGCAGTGATTAAACGGAACGGGTAGGGATACCGGCGTTTGTCATCTCGGTCTTCAAATCCTTAATGGCCACTTCGCCGAAGTGGAAGATGGAGGCGGCCAGGCCGGCATCCACCTTGGGAAGGGCGTTGAAGAGGGTGATGAAATCGTCGATCTTGCCGGCACCGCCGG
>JAFTKE010000170.1 GCA_017456045.1 Oscillospiraceae bacterium | reverse complement strand
GTAGCCGATGCTCTCGAAATACCGGATCGGTATGGAGTCCGCAAGGGCACCGTCCAGCATCTTCCTGCCGTCGATCTGGACCATTTCCGATACCAAAGGCATGGAAGCGGAGGCTCGGATCCATTCGAAGCCGTGGTCGTTTCGGCCCTCGAATCTGTGATAGACCGCCTTGCCGGTGTCTACGTCGGTGCAGACCACGTAGAATTCCATGGGGTCTGCTTCGTAGGTATCGAAGTCGAACAGGTCGTGCTTCAATGGCACCTCTTCGTAGCAGAACTCCTTGCTGTAATAGTTCCCGGTCTTCAACAGGACCCGGAAGCCACCGTAGCGTCTATCCTGGCAGAAGCGGGTGTTGTAGCGGATCACCCGGCCGATCTGTTTGGATTTATAGTTACAGCCGAAGGCTGCTCCGGCGGAGACGCCGATGGCACCGTCGAATCCGATCCCATGCTCCATCATGACATCGATCACGCCCGCAGTGAACATCCCTCGCATGGCACCGCCCTCTAATATCAGTCCTTTTTTCATGGTGATCCCTCCATTCGTGGGGTCTATTATAGCCGATTTGGAGGCAAAAAGATAGTCCTGTCACATATGGGAGGCAAGAGATCTTTGTGTCTTACGGAGCATGATGAATGCGATGATGCCCACCGGCACATAGGTGGCAGCTTGGTTCAGCCACAGGCCGTCAAGGCCCAAGGGCCATAGGAGCCAGACCATCAGCAGCGGGAAAACGATCGCTGTGGACACGGTCAGGATCGCGGCGTATTTGGGCTTCTGGATCGCATTGAAGAAGCTTTGGGCCGCGAAGCCGAACCACCAGAAGAAGAATTCCACGCTAAAGAGCCGCAGGGCATGGGCGGACATATCCAGCAAGGCAGTCTCGGAGCTGTCCACGAAGATGGACGCCAGCTGCCGGGGGATGCTGAACATCAGCACGAATGCCAAAGCGGAGACGATCGCTGTGGCAGAGAAAACGCATTTGGCCAGGGTCTTGACCCGCTGATAGCTGGTGGCGCCCCAGTTATAGCCGATGGCAGGCTGCATGGAATCGCACAGACCGTACAGCGCAGGCTGCACCAGATCGCTGCAATACATCAGCACAGAAAACGTAGAGACCGCCAGCGTGCCGCCCATGCGCAGAAGAAGCACGTTCATGACCAGAGAGAACAGCCGTCCGGCGATGTTGTTCAGGAAGTTGGGGGAACCGCAGGCGATGATCCGCTTCAGCAGCTGCACGCTGAACCGCGGCTTGCGGAATTTCAGGATGCTCTTGCCCAGGATGAAGGGGATCAGGGCGATCACCGCACAGATACAGAACCCCAGGTTCACAGACAGGGCAGAGCCCACCAGCTCCAGCTTCCATACTGCCACCAGCAAGATCAGCAGACCGATCTGCAGACCGGACATCAACAGGTTCAGCAGCATACTGCCTTTGACGAAGCCGGATATGCGGAGGAAATTATCCATGGCGAACACCAGATTCGCCAGGGGACCCAGCGCGGCGGCGATCCGAAGATAGTTGACAGCGAGCTGGGCGACCTTGTCATCCGCGCCCATGGCGTGGATGATATCCGGGGCGAATAGGAACATGATCGTCCCGGTGGTGATACCTGCCGCCACGATCAGTAGGATCGAGCAGGAGAAGATGTTACTGGCCTGGTCCTCATCTTTTTGCCCCAGGGCGATGGAGATGGGCACCGAGGAGCCCACGCCCACCAGATCTGCCAAGGCGAAATTGATCATCACCAGAGGCATCGCCAGATTCATGGCCGCAAAGGCATCGCCGCCCACGAACTGACCGACGAAGATCCCCTCGATGATGCTGTATATGGACATGGCGAACATGCTGATCACACCGGGGATGGCTGCGTGGAAAAACAGCCGGACTGGTGGCATTTCGGCATAGATACGATCGGTCCTGTCTCTCATATTCTTTCTCCTTGTACATAGAGGAACGCCCGGCTATCAAGAAAGGCAAGCTTTCTCCCATAACCGAGCGCACTCGACATCTTATCGACTGAGAAGCGATGACGCTTCGTGCATTGCGATGCACAGTCCTCCGATGAACTATTTTAGATGATATGGATAATACTCCGAATTGGGATAAAAGTCAATGGGCTGGACAAAAAAGACACAGGACCGGGGGCGCGCTGGGGCTCCGGTCCTGTGTCTGTATCCTATGGAGGATCCGTCACGGAGCCTTTTTCAGCTTTTGATTGATCTGCTCTGTTTTGGATCTGGTGAAAGCATAGATCATGAGCCAGATCACAGCGTATCCAACGATGAAGATGGCGGTGAAGATGAGGATGGGGATCAGCTGGTGCTTCAGCCAGCCGTTGATCAGATAGATCAGGATGTATGCCAGGTAAAGGCCGGCGCCGTGGATCAAAATGGCGGACGGCAGCGGCAGCTGCTCCAGCTGGTAGATGGCGGTCATGCCTGCGACGATGAATGCCAGCAGCGTGACGGTCAGGATGCCGAGACACACCTCCCGGGGGGAGAAGCTATCCACCGTTCCGGTGGCACCGAGGATGCCGTAGACGATGGCCAGGACCACAGGGCCGCCTCCGGCGGCCAGCGATCCTCTGAGCAGGAATCCCTTAACGAATTTTTTCATTTTGAGTCGAACCTCCTTTTGATCTGGGCGAAGCAGCGTCGGGATACGTATTCTGTGTGACCGCACTTGAATATGGCGTCCACAGCGCCGCAGTAGGTGACGGCGAACCGATCTAAACGGTCTTCGTTTGCAAGGGCGCTCTTGTTGATGCGGATGAAGGATGAGGGGAGCAGTCCTTCCAGCTCGTATAGTCGGTGCTTGAGACGGTAGTGCCGAGCCTGGGTGTCGATGGCGTAGATCTTGCCGTCCAGGACCGTGATACACTCGATGTCTGAAAACCGAAGCGTTTTCATCTCGTCCTGTGTGTAGGCTGGGATCCGGTCCGTGCCGGAATGGTCCATGACCAGCGCTTCGATCTTGTCGGTCAGTCCGCAGCGGCTGTGGACCGTGGCGACGATCTCCTCGTCCTTCGTTTGGTCGATGATCAGTTTGAATCTCATCGCTTCACCTCCTGTGTCTGCATTGTATCACAACTAAGATCAGAAATGTTGAAAAAGACGCTCATCGGTCGTTTCGGAGCGGTAAGCGGTAAAAACAGCACAGGACCGTGGTCGTGGCACGCACCAGGGGTGAGGTGGGGGCATAGGCTGGTGGGAGGTGATGGTATGTATCGTTGTCCAGATGCGGTGGCTCAGATCAGAGGGGGCGCGGAGGTGCCCGAGCTGCGTGGGTGGGTCCGATTCTTCCAGGAATGGGACCGTGTTTTCGTGGTGGCGGATGTGTCCGGGCTTCCGGAGGAAGGTGGGACGGGATTCTTCGCACTGCACATCCATGAAGGTGACGGCTGTGGCGGGGAAGGGTTTTCTGAAACGGGAGGCCATTATGATCCGGCAGGCAGGCCCCATCCGATGCATGCCGGGGATCTTCCGCCGCTGCTGCGCTGTGGCGGGCGGGCGTATCTTGCGGTACGGACGGATCGGTTCCAGGTGGAGGAGGTCATCGGGCGGACGGTGGTGATCCACAGTGGGCCGGATGACTTCCGTTCGCAGCCAGCCGGGGATGCGGGACAGAAGATCGGATGTGGAGTGATCAGGGCCAGGTAGAGATCCTGCGATGTGCGCCAAGCATCGGTATCAGGGTAAACCATCGTGTCGCATACTGGAGCAGTCGCGCGATGCCTTCCCCCGAGGGGAAGGTGCCCCGAAGGGGCGGAAGAGGAATGCGGGCGGCGACGTGATGGTTTGGGGGCGGTATAGACTTGGATCATCGTTCAGCGTTTCGGGAAGTCTGATAGGTTTTCTAAACTTCTATGTCACCGCCCGCATTCCTCTTCCGACCTCGCTGCGCTCGGCCACCTTCCCCCCGGGGGAAGGCATCGCGCGACTCGGGGCGCTTGGCGACCTACGCTAAACGATGTTTTGTTGATTATTCATG
>JAFTKE010000169.1 GCA_017456045.1 Oscillospiraceae bacterium | reverse complement strand
TTTCCTCCGGAGGAAGGGATAGACGCTCTATGGCAGCGTGATATGGAATATCACGCCCTCACTGGTGTTGTCGGCGGTGCAGCTGCCGCCATGGAGATCCACGATCGCCTTGACGATCGGCAGCCCCAGCCCGGTGCCCTTGGCCTTTTGGGAGCCCGCGGAGCGGTAGTAGCTGTCCCACAGCTTCTCCAGGGTCTCCTGGGGCAGGGGGTGGCACTGGTTCTCGATGGTGAAATGGGTCTTGTCCTGATATCGGTAGACGTTCACCCAGATCTTCCCCTGGGGACGGGTATACTTGACGGCGTTGCTCACCAGGTTCCGGATCACCTGGGAGATCCGGGCCTCGTCGGCGATGATCTGGAAGTCCTCCATGGTCTGCTTCTCCAGGGTCAGTCCACGGTCCTCCGCCAGCGGTGCCAGCACCTCCAGGATCTGCCGGGTCAGCTGGGCCAGAGAGAACCGGTCCGACTGGAGTTTCACCCGTCCGGCCTCCAGACGGCTGTGGTCCAGCATCTGGAGCACCAGAGCGTCCATGTTCTCCGTCTCCTCCAGGATCACATCCAGGTACTGAGACTGCTTCTCTGCCGCGATCCCCTCGTCCAGGCCCTCGGCGTAGCTGTGGATGATCGCCAGAGGGGTCTTCAGCTCGTGGGAGATGCCGGAGATCAGCTTCCTTCGGTTGCTCTCCGCATCCTTGGCATAGTCCAGAGCGGTACGCAGCTGGGTGTTCTCCTTCTTCAGCTCCTGCATCTGCTGGGTGTAGACATCCTGCAACTTCCAGACCTCCTGCCACTGGGACGGTTCGGGCGGGAACAGCGGCGAGACATCCTCTTCAGCCTTACGGATCAGCTCCTGCATGGGCTTGACCAGCTCCCGGCGGATCTTCTGCCAGATCAGCAGCAGCACTACCACCAGAAGCAGCAGGGTATACTGGTACAAGGGCCAGATCTGGGCCAGGGTATAGGCCAGGGGACGACTGTGCATGGCGATCTTCACCCACCCCACATACTCCCCATTCTGATCATAAACATCCTCCCCGGATGTATAGACCGACTCCAGCAGACTGTGGGCGTAGGGATGATCCCCACTCAGGAGGATCTCCTCCAAGGAACCGTAGGTGACCCCATCCACGGTCACAGGCTCCTCATAGGCCAGATGCTTGCGCAGCCAATTGGAGGCAGCCAACGTCACCAGCTCCTTCCCTTCCGGGACTGCGTCCTCTATGGGGATCGCCTCGATCTCGTCCGGGACCGAAGATCGGGGATCGTACTCCAACGACACCAGATGGAACCGGCCTTCCTCAAAATAGCCGGTGACGCTCTGGACGCTAGTATCGAAGTAACGGTCGTACCGATCGGTCATGATATCGGTCTGCACTAGCGCTCTGCCGAAGGCCGTCTTGTCCAGGTCGATGATGAGGTAGTCACTGCTATCCCCATCCTCGGTGCTCCAGGGACAATAACTGTACAGAAAGTTCCCATCATCCAGGATCACTGGGCCGGGATACGGATCCTCACTGTCCTCATCCCAGTCGTCCGCGTACTCCCGCACGATCATGGAATAGCCGAAATAGTCCTCTCCCAACGAATCAGTCACTTTGATGGGCAGCTCCCAGTAGGTGCTTTCTATCGACTCGTAGTAATGCAGGACATCGAATGCGAAATCGTTAAAGGAATCTTCCACATAGTTCGGCAGCCGCAGCGTCGCTTCCTGGAACTCATCATAAAACTGATCCCGGGCGGCACAGGCCCCCATCCAGGTGATCGTCCCCATGGCCGCCAGCCACAGAGCAAGCGTCAGGGCGGTGATCCGCCACATCAACGCACCGGCCACCCCGATACGCTTCTTCTCCTTCTTTGCCATAGCGTATCCCTCCTTCTTTGTGCTGTCAGTATAGATACCCGATGTGTAGTCTTTGTGTCATCATACCATATTTTAGCGGATGTAAAGAAAAGGAGGAGGCTTTCGCCTCCGCTTTTTGGGTACGAGTGTTCATAACGGACTTAAGGGAGATCAGAAGGGATAAACCAACTTGGAGTTTCTGAGTACAGATCATCCAAAGCAGTAACAAAGCGTTCTCAAATGTGGAAACAGCGGAAACTACATGTTCTAAAAACGCATCTGCCTTCTGCTGATCGATGGGGGCCTGGTCGCTGCAGCCTGGCCAGTGGTCGAATCCAAGCCCTTGATATGACACACATACACCCAGATCATAATGGGATAGCTGTCATCCTTCCCAAAAGTGTCTATACGGCTGATCGCTATTTTTATTATAAATGATCCCGTGTTTATTTGCAATTGCATTTTACATTTCTATCCCATACTGTACCGAGCAGGGAATTTGTAAAGCGGATTCCGACTCAGCAAGTGACCTTGTCCATTGGGTCAACGAACATCGGATCGCGACGGTGCGAACCAACTGACCGAAAAGAAAAATCGAGTGTCCACAACGGTCAGATCCGTTATGAACACTCGATATGGTACACCGGAAGGGACTCGAACAATCAAGGTTTCGCTCGGTCTAGCCCTCGCGACTGACTGTCCACTGGACAGTCAGATTTTATTTTTCGAGTCCTTTTAGAATAACAACAAATCCGAACCCTTCACCAACTGGTAAAAAGTTCGGATTTGTCTCGTTTGGTACACCGGAAGGGACTCGAACCCCCAACCCTCGGAACCGGAATCCGATGCTCTATCCATTGAGCCACCGGTGCATTGCTTGATAGCCCGAATATTATATCAGGCTTTCCCGGTTTTGTAAAGGGGAAAAATAAAAAATCTTGGAAGTCCCCAACGGTTGTTTTCCGCCGGAAAGTATGCTATAATCGAGAAAACTGTGCATCAGGCTCGAATCTAAGGAGGTAACTGCCATGGCAGCATCCTATAATTTCCGCAGCGCGTTCAACGGCTTCCACCGGGAGGACGTGGTCCATTACATCGAATACATCAACTCCAAGCACACCACCCAGCTCAACCAGCTGAAGTCGGATCTTGCCGCGGCCCAGCAGGAGAACGAGTCCCTGCGGGCGAAGCCCCAGCGGGAGCCGGAGCTGGAGGCCCAGAACGCCGAGCTTGCCGCCAAGGTGGCCAAGCTGGAGACGGAGCTGCAGACCGCAGAGGCCGCCTGGGCGGAGCTGGAGCAGGAGCTGGCCCAGGTGAAGCAGGAGCGGGACGCCGCCCTCAGTGCCCAGGTAGCTGCCCAGCGCCGCAGTGATGACGAGCTGGAGGCCTATCGCCGGGCTGAGCGGATGGAGCGCCAGGCCAAGGAGCGTGCCGACGCCATGTACCAGCGAGCCAACGGCGTGATCGCGGAAGCCACCGTGAAGGTGGACGAAGCCGCCGCCCAGATCAGCGGCATCGCCGACCAGGTGGCGGCCCAGCTGTCCGTCCTCCAGGAGGCTGTCTCCGGCAGCAAACAGGCCCTGCGGGGCGCAGCTTCCTCCCTGTACACCATCCGTCCTGAAGAATGATCTCAAAAAAGCGTGGCCCCAGGCCACGCTTTTTCGATGCGACGAAAAGGAGCCACCCATGTACC
>JAFTKE010000168.1 GCA_017456045.1 Oscillospiraceae bacterium | reverse complement strand
GTTATACCCGAAGTACAGCTGGGCCTCGGCGCCATAGTTCAGCATGGCCACCACCAGCGCCTTGCTGTAAGAGCTGCTGGAAGTACGGCCCAGGATGGAGTTGGCATACCGGACTGCGGAGTAGTAATTGACGCTGGTATACACATAGGAGCCGTCGGACAGCTTCGCATAGATTTTGAACCACATCTGATCCGCCATCCGCTTGGCGGCGATGCCCTCCGTCGCCACCATATACAGAGTACCGTCGGTGGAATAGTTGGAGTAGACCGCCACCGCGTCATCGATGGTGCCGTCGGTCAGCTGAGAATCGAAGGTGATCATGCCCATCTCCACCACGTCGTCCAGGTCAGACGCATTGAAGTAGATGTTATACAGGATCTCACTTTCGAAGCTGACGGTGCCATAGCTCAGCGCCAACGTAGGCTGCACCACGGTCTCCTGGGTGACCTCATAGCTCAGATCCAGGGTGCCATCAGAATTCCGCAGCAACAAGAAGGTGACCTCTACCCCACCCGGAACGAACATCTTCTCGTTTGCACCGGTAGAAGTGTGATACAGCGTCGCAGAGT
Organism: Oscillospiraceae bacterium; assembly: GCA_017456045.1. GTDB lineage: Bacteria > Bacillota > Clostridia > Oscillospirales > Oscillospiraceae > Faecousia. The sequence goes on along the minus strand of JAFTKE010000168.1, from coordinate 7,712 downwards.
TACCTGTGACATAGGTCCGGGTCATGTACCAGTTCTGGTTGTCCCCCGTCTTCACACCGACGTAGCTATCCTGCTGGAACCGGACCACCAGGGTGCTGCCGTCAAAGTGATAGCTCCCCAAATTCTCCGCGTCTTCCTCGCAGGCATAGTTGGCCCCATCGATGTAGCCGAACAGATAGAACTCGGGATCATAGTCAGGATCACGAGCAAAGCAAACGCTACAGAAGCCACCAACGAAGGTGTGACCCGTCACATCGGTCTCATCGCCCACATAGCTGTCACCACAGGCATTGCAAGTATAAGTGGTATAGCCTCCAGCGATACAGCTGGGTGCCGTCACCACGGTCTCATAGCTGTGGCCCACCACATCGGTCTCGTCGCCCACATAGGTGTCACCGCAGACCGTGCAGGTGTAGGTGGTATAGCCTCCAGCCGTGCAGATGGGTGCCGTCACCACGGCCTCATAGCTGTGGCCCACCACATCGGTCTCGTCGCCCACATAGGTGTCACCGCAGACCGTGCAGGTGTAGGTGGTATAGCCTCCAGCCGTGCAGGTGGGTGCCGTCACCACGGCCTCATAGCTGTGGCCCACCACATCGGTCTCGTCGCCCACATAGGTGTCACCGCAGACCGTGCAGGTGTAGGTGGTATAGCCTCCAGCCGTGCAGGTAGGTGCCGTGACCACACCTTCATAGCTGTGAGCCACTGCCCCGCCACAGACGGTGCAAAGACCGTTGACATCATGATCATCATGGGCACAGGCCTGACCACAAAGTGTGCAGCTGCCATCGACGAAATCATGCTCGCCATATTCACCATCGGCATAACGATACAAGGTGCGCTCCTCCACCTGGCGGGTATCGGAAGACGCCACCGCGGTATCGCTCCAATCGGACCATTCGCCCCACATACCATAGGTGAAGAGCTTATCGTAGGAGGTAGACTTCTGGGCATACACTGTCACAGGCCACCACCACTCAGAATTGGAGCAGGTGGAATGGGAAGTACAGTAGCTGCCATCGGTATCGCTGGTATAATTACTGGGCGCCGTGGTGCCATAGTAGGCGTGGAAAGTGGTATAGGAGCCGGAAGAGGCATTCACGGAATAATAAGAGTTGCTATAGCACCAGTGATACCACAGATACCCCACCACAGCGTCAGAATCGATCACCGTCTTGGTGGTCGTGGTCTCAGAAGCAGTGACCTTGGAGCTGGCTTTGTTGTAGGTGCTGTACAGACTGTGACTGGTGGAGAATCCGGAGGGCCAGCTGCTGACATACTCCACCGTTTTGGTCCCGGACTGGACCCACGTGCTGCTCAGCAGATCCGCCCCCGTCATGGAAGCTTCATAGGACTCCACCATGGTATAGTCCCGGTAGCGGTACTGCTGCTTGGTCTGGATGAAGCTCTCGTCCACATCAGGCTTGGTCTCCTGCCAGGCGGACATGATCGTCTCATCATATTCCTTATAGCTGTCGCCGCAGCTGCTACAGACATAGGAGGTATGGGCGAAGTCCACACAGCTGGAGCCAACGGCAGCCTCCTCATAGCTATGACCGGTAGCTGAGAGGATCTCCTTCTCCTCCAGATCGCACAGGGTACAACTGCGGGTCTGGTAGCCATCCGCCGTACAGGTGGCATCCACCACGGACCAGTCCCCGAACACGTGTTCGCACTCTACCTTCACCTGGAGGTAGGTCATATCGCACCCGCCCACGGTGAACACGTTAGTGCCGATATAGGAGAAAGCGAAGTCCTTCCCGCTGATCCAGTCCGACTTCTCGGAGCTAGTGGTGGCGCCGCCCTGGAAGTAGTTGTCCAGCGCGCCGATCTTCACATCGTCCACATACAGATAGACCATGTTGGATCCATCATCAGCGATCTCGTTGCACAGTTCATACTTGTGCTTCACCGTGCCATCGATCCCATAGTCCGCCAAACGGATGCCGTAGTTGCAGTGATAGGAGCCGTCCCACTCACCGAAGGCGATGAACTCACTGGCGTGCCGCCGGTAGAGATAGGGAGCGTTCATCCCCTTGTGGCCCACGGCGGTGGCGAAGAGCATAGCACCGTTGCCGTTGTCCACCCAGTCGCCCTCGGACTCCCATGTGATGCTCCAGGTCTCGTCATGCATCAGCACCACCTGCTCATGGAGCTGATACTGGACACCGGTGAAGGTACCCCCGGAAACGGAGCCGGAAAGCATAGTCAGAGCGTTCTCCTGGAAGGTATCGTCCTCCAGGCTCACGAAGGCATCCCCTGCCCCGTTGATCTCCCAACGGTAGTCCTGGGGCTCTTCCACAGGCTGTTCCCCGTTCTCGAAGACCTTGATATACTCGATGGAGCAATTCTGCAAGGGATGGGAGGTAGTGCCCATGTAATTGAAGAAGAAGTCCTTACCGGAAATGTCGATCGCGCTGACGCTCTCGTGGGTGGCGCTGGCACCGATCATCTTCGACTGATCCATGGTGCCCATATCTACGCCGTCCACATACAGCCGGATCATATTACTGGAGCTGGTGGGCTCATTGACGAAGCGATAGGTATGGACCTCCGTCCGGATCTCAGAACCGACACTGGAGCCCAGCCCCTCAGCGATGGAAGCCCAGCTGATGCCGGAATTGTTGTAACCCACGCTGTCCCGATAGCCAAAGAACACACTGCTCTGGTTCATATGGATATAGGTATTGCCGGAGGTAGAGCTGTCCACCGTATCGCTGAACAAGAGGATGCCGCCAGCGAAGGTGCCACCGCCGCCCCGGAACTCCAGCTCCCAGGGCTTATCATGCTGCAGCAGCACAGGCTCGGTCATGAGATACTGGACCGCGTCCATGGCCCCGGCGGAATAGGTGCCGGTCTGAAGGGTCACATCGTTGAAGGAGATCCCCGGCCCATAGCCACTGACGAAGGCATTGCTCTGGGCGTGCCAATAGTAGTCATCTTCCTTGTATGCCGTGGCAGTGATCGACACAGGGCCAGTGACCTCAGGGATATACACGCTCTCCCCGCTGACGCCGCCCCCAGGGATCTGTACGGCCTCACCGGTCACCGGATCGGTCATGGTGACGCTCAACCGGATGTCCTGATACGTCTCATAGGGCTCCAGATCGATCTGGAACGGCTTCCCTGCCACCGCCTGCCGGGGCAGACCCATCGTCACGAAGCTTTCCGTCAGATCATAGCTGACCTCATGATATGTACTGGTCTGCTTCCCCTTCTGGCTATGCTCCAAGATCTCAGATACCAGGCAGGCAGTGATCCAGTCCATGCCTTCGCACCCAGGATGGACGTTGTTGCAGTAGTAATAGTTCTTCACCGTCTCGTTATCCACCAGACCGGAGTCTTTATCCAGGTCCACCAGATAGATCTTCTTGCCCTGTCCCTGGTAGTATTCCACGAGATAGCGGATGCCGTTATTGAAATTATCCATGGCCGTCAAACGAGCGGAGCTCATGGTGGACAACCAAATGGTGGGCAGCATACAGTAAACTTCCGCATCTGGATAAGTCGCCAGCATCCGGGAGATCATGATGTAGTAGGCCTCCACCGAGGTAGCGGGCGTGGCGAAATTATTGACGCTGGTATACAGCGCGCTGCGCTCGCTGGCAGTGTCGATATTGGCCTTGGAGCCACCGTTGGTGGAATCGCAGTGGGCCACGTCGTTGGTGCCCATATATACCGCGATGATGTCGGGCTTGGTGCTGCCCATGTGGAGATTGACACAGCGATCCTTGTAGGCCGCCGCACCGTACTCGGTGGTATTGCCCTGGGCCGTATCGTCCATGATGTGGCTGCCGGACCAGGAGATGTTCACCAACAGATCCATCCCCAGGGTATCCACTGTCTGCTGCCACCAGGTCTCATCCCGGGTGACATCACTGAACTGGGAGTAACTGCCATGTCCGGTATTACCATAGTATGTACCGAACGTCGCCTCTGAAGTGGTCAGATACAGGGGATTATAGGTCGACGAATTCGAGACCCCATAAAAGCTGGAGATACTGTCGCCGATCAACGAGAACTTCAGGCCCTCGAAATCCCCGTCCGTTTCGAAGTTTTCCAGCGGAGCCGCGGCCACCTCCACCAGCACCGCAACATAGGGCATGATCATGGTGATGCATAACAACACCGCCAATAATACCCTGGACCAACGTTTCTTCTCCATGAAAGTCGCTCCTCTCACATGAATGATATTGAAGGGATCTCCTTCGTCTTATATCCATGATTATACGATCCTTTTTCAGCCTGGTCAAGAAATATTACCGTAACGCCCCCACCGTTCCACACGTTTTTTATATATCTCGCCGGATCTCCCGGTCGAATCGGTCCAGCACTACCAGCAGTCGCTCCGGCAGATATCCACGACAGCGGGCTTTCAGTTCCTCCGGCACGCCGTAGTATCCCTCGGCGATCGACCCGGCGATGCAGGTCAGCGTGTCACAGTCCCCTCCCAGAGACACCGCTGTCCGTATCACATCGACGAAGCTCTCCCCTTCCAAAAAGGCGGTGATCGCTTCCGGGACCGTCTCCTGACAGCTCTCCACATGGTGGTAGTCTGGCCGGATCTGGTCACAGTTGCGGCTCAGATCGTAGTGGAACTGGTCCTGGATGTAGGCTTTGATCTGCTCCTTGGTACTACCGTTGCGGGCCAGATAGATCGCGCTGGCGGTGGCCTCCGCCCCCTTGATCCCCTCCGGATGGTCATGGGTCACGGCGGCGGACAGCCGTGCCATCCGACGCACGGTCTGCAGATCGTCATATAACCACGCCACACTGGCCACCCGCATGGCCGCGCCGTTGCCATAGCTCCCATAAGGCTCCCGCTCCTTCCGATGCAGCCACATGGCGAATCGCCCGCCATAACCGGCATCAGGGAACGCCCTACCGTGATCGTGCATCCGCTCCACCAGCCGCTGCCGGATCTGATCCTCCTGCTGCGGGTCCTCCATGAACGCCTCTGCCACCGCCAGCGTCATCACCGTGTCATCAGTGAACATGGATCTTTCGGAAAACAGGGGGAAGTCCTTAGTCTTGTCCCCCATATCGAATTCATAGGGACTTCCGATGATGTCCCCCAAGATCGCTCCGTACATAGATATTACCTCCTGGTCTGATCTCTGCCCCCATCATACCATATCCTGCCCAGGATCGGTCAACCACCAGGCGACATATCCATGACGAAACGACCGCACCGCCAGTCCCTCCACGATGGAGGCACCGAAGGTGCGGTCGATATGTTCTTACAGACTGGGACCCATCCATCCCGGACGAGGTCTTACGCAGGGGGACATCTCCTTTTCCGGCGAGCGCTTCGTGTCATCACGACCACCACGACGCACACCACAGCCAGTGCGACGCCGCCACAGGCCACCCAGAGGATCATCCCGCCGTCCGTCCCCTCCTGCCTGGAAGGTGCCGTCGCGACCGGCTCCGTGGGCATAGTCCCCACCGTCGGTTCTGTCTGGACCTGGGACTCCTGCTCCAGACCGCATACGGTACAGACTAACCACACCGATCCATCCGCCAGGGTCCGCTCCTCCAGCTGATGCGCGCTCAGCTCTGTCCAGTCATAGCGATAGCTCACGCCACAGTCGCACACTGCCTGGGTATAGCCCTCCGTCTCACAGGTGGCATCCACCACCGTTTTGGAGTACTCATGGTCATGTGCCACGCCCTCCAACGCATCCACCGCAAGGGTAGACACCTGGGAAGACATATCCACCATGGTCAAATACAGCTTCCCATCATCCGCGGCGCAGCTGTAGATCGTGGTCCCGTCTCCCTGGTACTCGTAAGTATGCTCCACACGCAGATCCGTCCCATCGTAAGCCATGGACCAGATCTTATGCTCCCCATTGAAATACAGCCGTCCGGCCCAGCTGGTCAAGCCGTAGCTCCGGAAAAGATACCATGCACCATCATAGGCCACCGGTGTCTGATCGAAGCTATGGAGCCGTGTCCACTTCCCGCTGTCCACATCGATCCGATAGATGACGTTGGTATCCTCCTCCGACCGGCGGACCACCGCGATATCCGCATCCACGAACACCACCGTGCTGTCCAGGTCTTCCCAAAACTGGCCCGAGGAATAGGTCGTTCCCTCGCAGGACACCGTGGCCTCCCACTGGAAGTCATGCCCATCCTCCTGCGCCCGGAACTGAGCGTCCGTCTTCAGGAAATGGTCATGACGGACCAGGCCATAGATATCCGGCAGAGGATCGTCCCAGGTCACATCCACATGATACCACTGCCCATCCAGCTCCACCACGTTCCAGGCATGGCCCACCCCATCTCCGGTATCGTCACAGATCGCGATCTGGCATGGGATCCCCACCCGCTTCATGGCATCCATGTATAGCTGGGCATAGCCGAAGCAGGCACTTTTCCCCTGGACCAGAGCCTGATAGCCATCGTTTCGCACCAAAGTCTGATCATAAGAACAGTGGGTGACGATATAGTCGTGGACACTCAGGGCCATCTCCCAAGGCTCCATCTCCGGCAGACAGGTCAGGTCCAGCATCTGAGCCATCTCCCGTTCATAGGCTTCCTCATCGAAGCGCAGCTGATCCAGCCCTCTGGGGCGGAACACATAAACCAGTCCATCAGGCCCCTGGGACCAGTCGATGCGACTATCAGCATACCAGGGGAACTTCCCCTGACAGTAAAGCTCCATATACACCGCCTGCAGCTGTGCCGGAGTCAGACCATACCCCGATACGTCCAGTTCCTCCCCAGTCTCCACACTGTGGATCATCTCCTGGCGCAGCTGATCCCCATCTTCCGCGGATACGGGTATCGCCATCAAAATCATCAGCCCCAGAATTGATCCCAAAAGCAGCCCTTTCTTCATACCAAGCACCTCTTCTCCAGCGGCATATCGCCTTTCGTCGATCCCATCATACCATAGCCCCTTGAGAAAAGCAAACCCTCACCAGGTCGAAAACACGATTGCATCCCGACCAAATCAGTGATATGATGGTATCATCCAAAATAGAAGGAGCGATACCATGAATATCGAGACTGAACGCCTATTGATCACCAGGTTCACCATGGATATGGCCCAGGCCGTCCACCTCAACTCCCTGGACGAGGCGAACCGCCGATTCGTCCCTGATGAGGTATTCGAGACCGTGGAAGATGCCGCCGAGACGATCGAATTCCTGATCGGCTGCTACACTTCCGGCGAAGGCCCCCTGGTCTACCCGATCACACTGAAAGCGGGCCCCTGCATCGGACACGTACAGGCGGTCCCCCTGGATGACGGCACCTGGGAGATCGGCTACCACATCGGCGGGGCCTACACCGGGAAAGGCTACGCCACCGAGGCCGTCAAAGCCTTCCTGCCGGTGATCCTTCCCAAACTGGGCATCAAGCAGATCCGTGGCATCTGCCTTTCTGAGAACCGAGCTTCCATCAAAGTCCTGGAGCGCACCGGCTTCACCAAGACCTTCGAAGGCCCCGGCCCCTACCAAGGCACCACCGCCCAGATCTACAGCGCCATCTACGAGCATCACGCACCATAAGGGCAGGCAGTCCTTGTCAAAAATACTCCATCCATATAGCCGTGTTTATCTCTATAGATCATCGTTCAACGTAGCAACTAATGCGACCAAGCGCCCCTTCGGGGCGCAAGCCTTCATCTCCGCGCTAAGAGCCGGCTTCGCCGGTCATGCTCCGAAACTTGATAAGCGGGCGCAGCCCTTTGGGGAAGG